>NZ_JBOCUK010000044.1:0-20216 GCF_050606265.1 Tenacibaculum sp. TC6
CAAAAAACCAGAGAAGCTAGCCTCTCTAGTTTAAATAATATTTTTTAAATCTGTCAACCCATTTTAGGACGACTCATTTAACAACAACTATTTTTTCAGTTTGTTTAGTAACAAGTTGCCTGTAAAAATCTTTTAAAGTAGTATAGTATTCAGGTGAAATTATATGGGTGTTAATTTGAAATTGAGCAATTACTCTTATTTTAGATCCATCTTGAGAAACCTGATATTTAAAAACACCTAAATTTTCAGGAAGCCCAATGGCCAGATTTTCCGGAGCAGATTCAATAGTATATCCTTCAGGAATAGCTATAGAAACGGAATATTTTTGTTCTATAGGTAAAGTAAAATCTATAGGGAAATTACGCTCGTTAGTTTTAAAAGGATTTTCTTTTTTGGCTAAAAATAATAAAGGAGTTATGTAAACTTTGCCATTAATTTCCTCAATTAAATCACTAGAGGTAAATTTAAAAGATTGTACAATTTTCTTACTTAAATCGTTTTTGTTTAAAATATTATAATCGTCAATTTCTACATTGTATTTATTTTCTAGACGGGTAATTTGATCTTCCTCTTTTTTATCATTGTATTGATCTCTGTAAAATAACGCAAAATGATTTGAATAAGAGGTTCTTAACATACCGTTAGCTGTAAGGTCATCATTCAATTTAAGGTGTAACGTATGTATTTCTTGACTATGTTTTTTAGGTACTAAATTAACAAGAGTAGAAGTAGCATTTTCTAAAAGCTCTCTACCGCTCCAATTTAAACACCTTTCCGGAAGAATATTAGGAAAAGAGTATTTTTCAGAAGCATCTAATAATATATATGTATTGTCAGAAAAATTAACCTTAGTAATTACATAATCAAATCCGTTAAGTGTAGGAAAAATAGGGACTCCGTTTGAACGAGTACTCACTAAAACAGGGTTAGCATTAAGACCGGCAAACCTTAACATGGAGGTTAACATCAATTTTATTTCTGCTATATTACCTGAACCATCTTTATAAGCTCTTTTAACACCTTTTTCTACAAAATAATTGTAGTAACCATTCCAATTAACTTTTTGTTTTACAAAAGTAAAAATTAAAGCAACTTTACTGTAATCATCGTTAGCGCTTTGTATAAGATTTGTGATGTCTTCTTTAAAATAACTCTGTTTATCTAATTGTTCACCAAAATCAGAGGATTTATAGATTTGTTTACAAACATCGTCCAAGTAGCAGAATAATCCTTATACATAGAATTTGGGAAGCGTGTTCCTGAAAGCTCAAATTCCATTCCACCTCTATAGTTATTAATGTGCCCGGAATAAGGCTCATTGTCTTTCATGGCAGGAATATTCTCTTTCTGTATTATATATATATTACTTATGTAATTATGCCTATTGTTCGTGAAGGTTGTTTTGACAGATGTAATTAGACCGTTACCACTTGATCTTTCTTTAGTCGTGTAATCTATAGATTCAGAAGACTTCTCCTCTTTTACAGGTATACTATAATATCCCTTTGAGCGTTTGTTGAAAATAAAATACTCCGGAATTTTAACTTGATAATCTAGATTGTTAACAGGAATATTATGTTGGAAAACAAGGCTTGGTATTTCCCAGTAAGGAATTATTCTTTTATATTTTAATTCAATAACTGAACCTTCTTTAACAGAGGGAAAAGATATTTTTTTTAGTGTTCTATATTTGCTTATTTTTTCTTCAAAAATATCTTTAGAAGCAACTTTTTGCTTGTCAATTTTTCCGCTTTCAAGATTAAAAGTATAAGCTTTAAGATCGCTTATTCTTTCTTTACTTCCGGATTCAGGATCATAGTAGCTTATTTTTTTTGTAGCGTAATCAAATCCTTCTTTAGTATATATTTTAACTCGTTCATGATATTCATCAATAACAATAAAACCTTTGTGCGGATCGTATTCAAAATAGGTTCTTCTTTTTTTATATAAATATGCCGCATCTGCTGTAGAGTCTATTGGATGAATTTTTTCTTCCAACTCTTCTTGGGTAATTTTTCCAAATTTAACTTCTTGAGAATACATAAGTATTGATAGAAATAAAAAAGGGTAAATGATAAAATTTCTCATAACTATTTTTATTGTTTTATTAATTCTATTCTTAAATTATCGTTTTTAGCAACTGTTTTAATAAACTCTCTATAAGCTTTATAATCTTCTTTTGGATAAATACCTTCATGTAAAGAATACTCTCTTGTGTACTTTAGAGTTGTGTTATTTACTTTTTCAAAAGTTGTTTTATAATAACCGTATTTAGTGTTTAGTTCTTTATTGTTAGGAATTCCGTTTATTACATAACCTTGTGGAATTTCTATGAGATACTCATCTGTATCTATGAAGTTTTGTTTTACTTTTAACGGGGTATTACGATTTCTGTACCTATTAGGAATATTGGTAATTCTGTTGAATAAATTTACTTTAAATAAATAATTGGTATCACTTACTGAAGCAAAATTATCGATTGCTAATTCCAGCTCTTCAGTAAACGCAACTAACTCTTTGTTGTTTGTCAGATTAATTGTGAGCAATTCCAAATTATTAATATAATCCCAATCATATGATTTATAAAACTTCTCTAATTCTTTTTGGGTGTATTCTTTAATTGGGAATTTATAATCATATTGGTTTCCGTATGATTTTCTAACTAAAGAAGCTTTAATATTGCCATTTTCTTTAAGTGTAATGGTAGCTTTTGTTTGCTGTAAACTAGATTTTTTATAGCTAGGTGTTCTTTTAATAACTCCTCCTTCCGGGGTAATCACTAAAACGTCTCTATCATCCGTAAAACTACCTAAAAAACCAAAAGGCATCGTTTGACTTGTACATTCTAACCAAAGATCATTTCCATTATTAGGTATATTTAAAATCATATGGTTTCCTTGCATTGATGTAAAATTAGAGGCTATATTTTTTTTACTACCCGCATACACAATTACGTGATGTGATTGAATACCAACCGCATCTAATAATGCTTTAGTATAATTGGTAAGACCTTTACAGTCACCATACCCTACAGCATCTACTTTATTAGCCGCAATAGGTTCCCATCCTCCTATATCAACTTGAACACTGATGTAACGGGTTTTGCTTTGAACAAATTCGTATATTTTTTTAGCTTTTTCTTCGGTAGTTTTAAGATTCTTAACTAACTCATTCACTTTGGCTACCGTTGAGGGCGTTAATTCATTTCTGTTTACCAACAAGTTGTCATACATCCATTTGCCAAATTCTTGCCAGTTTTTGGCTTGCCCTTTTACCCCTTTTAAAGCAAAAGAATTTAAAGCAATTACTAATTTAGGTGTTAACTCATCAAAAGGTAATGTTGTTTTCTCTGGCTTAATTGCTGGTTGGTTAAGCAGTTCGTATACAGTAGAATTTCCTTCAGCCGTTTTTTTAATAGGATAAGTGTCAAAGTTTTCTTCTTTTTCCCTATGCTCAATATTCGCTGTATTTATAAATGTATAGATGTTTTTTTCAATGGAAACATTATAAGTTTCCATAGGAATCCAGTGAGGAATAAAAGCCGTTGATGAGTTCTCATATTCTGATTCAAAAACAACAGTATAAGGGTAAGATGCGGGAGTGTAATCTAAATACCTTACTCGTGAGTCGGAATATAGAGTTCCTCCGTCAATGGCGCTTACATCATGAAAATCATTTTTAGAATATTTTTTTATTTTTTTTCCTAACGCATCATAAATAACAGCAGATAGCTTTCCTATGTTAGTGTCATCGTTATAATGTTGATAGGCTTTAATATGTTTGTTGCCGGACTCATTAAAAACGGTAACAATTCTTTTTTCTTTAACGGAAAGATCATCTATGTTTTTTATTTCAACCATTACATTACTATACCGTATTACGGCATTAGCATGCTCTGTTAACTCTTTAGAAATGGTTAATGAAGATAAGTCTTCAGGTTCCTGCGAAAAACAAAATAAAGAGAACGAAAAAATAAATAGAAAGGATATAAACTTTAAATTTTTCATGCAATTTTTTAAAACTAATTTTTGCAAAATTAAAAAAAAACATGAATTTTAAAAGAAATGGTATTAAATTACTCGTTGCTGATTTTTATAAAAGGTATCTGCTTGATGTTTTAGTAAGTCTTTAGCTATCTTTTGTTTATATTGATAAATGTCTTCTTCATGTTTTAAATCACTATAAACTTTGGTGTTGAGGTCAATATCAGTTTGAAGATGAATTTCTTGTTGGTGTTTTTGTTGTTTTATCCATGTGACTACCTCAGATTCTTTACTTTCAAATGTATAATCATACTCGCTTTTTGAGCTTATAAGTTTTGAAAATATAGGAGCTGTTTCTATTGCTAAGAATAATAGAAAAATAAAAAATGAGGGTAGCCATGGAAGCTTATTTAAGGCATTAATTCTGGCCATTAATCCATCAAAATTGCTAATAATAGGTTGCGTATTTGTTTCAGTTTGTTTTTGTTGTGCTAACAATTGGGCTATATTTTGTTCTTTCTCTAAAATTTTTTGATTGTTTAGTTCTTTTAAACTACTTAAATCTGATAAAGCTTTATCATGTTTCTCTCTTTTTTCTTTATATACCGGTCCTTTTCCTATTCGTTTTGTTCCTTTTCTGCCTTCAGCTTCGGCAATGTAAGTTTCATATAAATTATTTACTTCATTTTCTTTAGCAGCTATTTTATTCTTCAATAGTTCTATTTCAGACTTGTTTTTTTCTATTTCAGGGTTGAATTGTTGTGCAATCTGAGTTTTATTATCAAGTGTCATTTGATTTTTTTCTTTGAGTAAAACTTGATTTATTTCTTTCTCAAATATTTTTAACTCTAAAGGTTTTGAAATAACAACGGCAATAATGAAAGCTAAAATTAAACGAGGTAATGCTTGAATAAGTTCAGAGTTAAACTTGTCTTTTTTTCTCATCGTTGATACGATAAACCTATCAAGATTAAAGATCATTAATCCCCAAATAATTCCAAAAAAAAGAGACGTATAAACCGTGTTAAATACGGTGTATAAAGCATAAGTTGAAGCAATTGTAGCCATTAAAGCGGTAAAGAAAACGGTTGCACCAATACCAGCGTATTTATTTTGTTCACCATTGGAACATTTTTGAATAAGGATTAAATCAACCCCCGAACAAAGAAGGAAAAATTGTTTTAACATACCATAAGCTTATAGATTAAGAACGAGTGTTTTAAAAAAATGTTACAAAAAAAGCCTCAATTAAGAGGCTTTTTAACAATGTTAACTTTTTATAGTTATAGGTTTATCTGAAAGTTTAAAAGTTGTATTACCGTCTTTTTCGATAGCTTGTAGGTTAATTGATTTGTTTTCTTCTAATAATTTTAAAGCCTTATTATAGCTTATTTCTTTCTCATTATAAAAATATTTTGAATCCTTTTTTCCATGACTTTTTATATAATCTGACGGAGACATTGGTTCAGGTGGTGGTGGAATATTAGAGATGTCTTCTTTTTTTACTTCAGGAAAACTTGGGTTTGACAACTGGACCTCTTTTTTTTCAAAAGAATTAACTCGCTCTTTATGTTTAATGGTTTTAGCTGTTATTTGCTCAGGATTTACTATTTTTCCTTCCTTAGTAACCTCTTGTCCATATTGATCATAATAACTTGTTGAGTCTCCTTTTCTTATATAATATACATTTTTTCCATCCTTTTTATAAGTACCTGTTTTAGGCTTTGGCGGCGGCGGGAGTTGTTTGTTATTTTCTGCTACCTTTTTTTTAGTGGTTAATTGGTATTGATATTGTTGAGGAAATCTTTTACTTCTGGCATTTTTATGCACTAAACTACCAGTGTAAGTATAAAAATCGGTGTTTTTATATGTGTTTAAAACCTCGTTTTTTACGGCTACTCCATCAATCCAAATGGCATATTTATCTTCGTTTTTTAATTCGTTTATTAATTGGTTCGTAGGTGTTTTTTTTATTCTTAATGAATGAGGTGGCGGAGGGGGAAGTAGCTTTTTTTCCTTGTCTGTTAATTGTGAAAACCGTTTAACAATCTTGTTACCGTTTTCATCAGTATATATAATTTTTGCATTTTTATATTTAGACTCTTTACTATTTACTATGGTTGGTGGTATTGAATCTTGCTTTTTAGTCAAGTTTAGTTTTGTTACACTTACAGAGCTTGAATTTTCTGTAGAAAGTACTTCTTCTTTTGCTTCTACTCTATTAGCAAATAGCAAAATAAATCCGGCTAAAACAGGTATTATTGCCAGTTTTTTGCACGTTATTATTGTTCGTGAACTACGTTTTGTCATCATTAATAATCTTTTTTTAGTTAATAAATAATTCAAATTACTGGCCAAGTAATATGTGTTGCTCCAAGTAGCTTTATTTAAGAGTAAATATTGATACTTGGTTGTGTTTTTATGAGTTGTTATAACCTTGTTATCGGCTAAAAATTCATGATTAAGTTTAATAGCTTTTTTTAGAAATATAAAAGTTGGATTTATCCAAAAAATTACGTGTAGTATTTCAACTATTAAGATATCAAGAGTGTGCTTTTGTAAAGCATGTGTTAATTCATGTGTGTATAGTTCTGTTTCAATGGTATTTGAGTTGTATTCTTCTTTATTGATAAAAATATAATTCCAAAAGGTGTGAGGACTTATAGTGTCATCAACCAAAACCAAAACAGCTTTATCTTTTTGTATTTGCTGATTTTGTTTAATTTTAAAATGAATAGCCAAAAGATTTTTTATAAATCGAATTGCTAACATCAGTGTAAAAATCAGGTACATAATTAATAAATAATTGATTTCCTGAACGGGTTCTGATATGTCGACTACAGTAGCTTCATCATAAATAATAGTATCAGTTGTATGTATAACAGGAGGTAGCACTTTAATATATATAGTATAAAAAGGAACCATAAAAGAAAAAGCAATGCTTCCTAATAAGAAGAAACGATTAAATTGATGCATTTTTTCACGTTCTAACACTAAATGATAGAACGTTAATAGCAAGGCTAAACAAATTCCGGATTTAATAAAATAGGCAATCATTATTGTTGCTTTTTAATTTGATCTTCAATAATTTTTTTTAAATCTTCTAACTCTGATACTGATAGATTTGTTTCTTCAGTAAAAAAGGAAGCAAATTGACTTGCCGAGTTGTTAAAGAAGTTTTTAATTAAGCCGTTTACGTGTTTTGAAAAGTAATCTGATTTCTTAACTAGCGGATAGTATTCTCTTGATTTACCATACAATTTATAGTCAACAAAACCTTTGTCTTGCATTCTTTTTAACAAGGTGGCTACTGTTGTAGTTGCCGGTTTAGGCTCCGGAAACTCTGTTAGTAAATCTTTCATGAAAGCTTTTTTTAGCTTCCATAAGTATTGCATTAACTGTTCTTCTGTTTTTGATAACTGCATTTCTACAAAATTAGAATTAACTCTACAAATGTAGAAATATTTTTTAATTCTACAACTGTAGAAGTGTAGAAAAGTCAAAAAAAAATAACCCTGAAACTTTTTCAAGGCTATTTTTATCAGTGTTTTAGGTAAAAATTATTTAGATAACTCTGTAAAATATTTGTAGAAATATGGAATGGTTTCAATACCTTTTAAATAATTCCATACCCCAAAATGTTCGTTGGGAGAATGAATAGCATCAGAATTTAATCCGAATCCCATTAAAATAGTCTTACTTTTTAATTCTTGTTCAAACAAAGCTACAATAGGAATACTTCCCCCACTGCGCTGTGGAATTGGAGTTACTCCAAAGGTTTCTTGATATGCTTTACTGGCGGCCTGATATCCAATATTATCAATAGGAGTAACATAACCTTGTCCACCATGATGCGGTTTTACTTTAACACGTACACCTTGTGGAGCAATACTTTCAAAATGTTTTTTGAACAACTCCGTAATTTCTTTCCAATCTTGATTAGGAACTAAACGCATAGATATTTTAGCATACGCTTTGCTGGCAATTACAGTTTTTGCTCCTTCACCTGTATATCCACCCCAAATACCATTGACATCTAACGTTGGTCTGATGGAATTGCGCTCATTGGTTGTATAACCCTTTTCGCCATATACATCGTTAATATCTAAGGCATTTTTATATTCTTCTAAAGAAAACGGAGCTTTAGCCATTTCGTCTCTTTCTTCACGTGATAATTCTTCAACATTATCATAAAAGCCTGGAATGGTAATATGATTGTTTTCATCATGTAAAGAAGCAATCATTTTAGTTAAAATGTTAATAGGATTAGCAACAGCACCGCCATATAAACCAGAGTGTAAATCTCTGTTAGGCCCGGTAACTTCAACTTCTACATAACTTAAACCACGTAAACCGGTAGTAATAGAAGGAATATCGTTCGCAATCATTCCTGTATCTGAAATTAAAATTACATCGTTGGCAAGTTTTTCTTTATTTCGAGGAACAAACCAAGCTAAACTTTCTGATCCTACTTCTTCTTCACCTTCAATCATAAATTTAACATTACAAGGTAAATTACCTGTGTGTGTCATATACTCTAAAGCTTTTACGTGCATGTACATTTGCCCTTTATCATCACAAGCACCTCTGGCAAAAATGGCTCCTTCCGGATGAATATCAGTTGTTTTAATTACCGGTTCAAATGGAGGAGAATTCCATAAATCAATAGGATCTGCAGGCTGAACATCATAATGGCCATAGACTAAAACAGTTGGTAAGTTAGGATCGATAATTTTTTCTCCATATACAATAGGATATCCCGGAGTTTCACATATTTCTACTTTATCACAACCTGCTTTTTCTAAACTATTTTTTACAGCTTCTGCTGTGTTTAGTACATCTTGATTAAAAGCCGGATCTGCACTTACAGAAGGAAGTTTGAGTAAATCAATTAACTCATTTAAAAAGCGCTGTTTGTGTTGCGTAATATATTCTTGAATAGTTTGCATTGTATAATAATTAAATACGCTAAGTTAAATTATTTTTTGGAAATGATATTTTTTAAAATTTTGTGACTTTTTTCACTTTTTAGTTTCTTATAAATATAAATAGTTACTAGTTACCTATTTAATTTCCCCTTATATTGTTTTTTCCCCTAAAATAGCCACGTTTAGCGTAAGCGTGGCTTATTTTTTAAAAAACAGATAATGATTTGTTAACTTTATTAAAGTGGCATCTGTTTACTTTTGACGCGCATTAGTGATCTATTTAAAATTTTTAGAAGGGTTTTAAAATAGAATTAATTGTAAGCTCTCGTAATGAGAGCTTTTTTTATGTTGTAGTTTGTTGATTTATAAGTAGGTAATAATAAAATAAAATAAAAGAAAGGTAATAAGTTTGAAAATTGAATAGTTTGTGTATATTTGCAGGCACAAATCAAAAGTACGCGGGTGTGGTGGAATTGGTAGACACGCTAGACTTAGGATCTAGTGCCGAAAGGTGTGTGAGTTCGAGTCTCTCCACCCGTACTGAAAGAGAAAACCGAGATTTTTTAATCTCGGTTTTTTTGTTGGGTACAACATAGGTACAACAATAAAAAATAATCCTATATTACTTGGACATTATTTCTCTAAAATGATAGTTTAGTAACGGTTATAAGGCTTATTAAAATCAAAGGATAATCCAGATAATATAAGATGTTATATGAATCCTTAGTTCTAAAGAACTATTTTTGTATAATTGAATCAAATCCCATAAAGTTAATTAAAATGTTAATCAAACAACTTGTAGAAAAATATCATCAAAATAGAGAAACATATTTAAATCCAAGTTATAATGAAACACAATTACGTATTGATTTTTTAGACCCTTTATTTGAATTGTTAGGTTGGGATATTAAGAATCAGAAAGGGAAATCTACCAATGAAAGAGAAGTTTTATTAGAAGAAGGTTTGAGGGGTAATGCTACCGAGAACACAAAAAAGCCTGATTATACTTTTAGATTATTTTCAGAGAGAAAGTTTTTTTTAGAAGCTAAAAAGCCTAGCGTTAAGATTGAAAGTATAAATAATTCTGCAAAACAAGTTAGACGATATGGCTTCACTGCAAGATTAAAGATTTCTGTTTTATCCAATTTTGAATACTTAGCAATTTATGACTGTTCAGAAAAAGTTAATTCTGAAGACAATGTAGCAAAATCATTAATAAAAAGATATCATTATTCTAAATATGAGGAGTGTTTTGAAGAAATAAAAGAGTTTTTAAGTTATGAATCAGTATATACCGGGAAATTTGATGAGGTATGGCAGGATATAGAAGAACAATTAAAAAAATCTAGTGTTGACAGTTTGTTTTTGTCCCAGATTAATGAATGGAGGGAGATTTTTGGGAATGAGATTTTTAATTTTAAATCTTCAAATATTAGCGTTCAAAGTCTAAATGACATAGTACAGTCTTATATAAATAGTATTATTTTTCTGAGAGTTTGTGAGGACAGGAATTTAGAAGTGTATAAAACTTTATTAAGTTATGCTGACTCTAAAGATTTTAAATCCTTGATAGATAAGTTTAAAGAAGCAGATAAAAAATATAATGCGGGATTATTTGATCTCCCTTTTAGAGATGAGATTATTGAAAATAACCAATCAGCATTTTGGAAAATAATAAAAGAGCTTTACTTTCCTGAAAGTAGTTATTCTTTTACTGTATTCTCCTCGAATATTTTGGGCAATATTTATGAAATGTTTTTAGGGGAGCAATTAAATGTTGATTCAGATGGAATTGTTTTCCTAGAAAAGAAACCAGAAAATGTAGATAGAGATATTGTAACAACACCAACATTTATAATAAGAGATATTTTACGTGAGACAATTAGTGAATTTTGTAAAGAAAAAACAGATGAGGAGATTTTAAACTCTACTTATGCCGATATAGCTTGTGGGTCTGGAGCTTTTTTACTTGAAGCATATCAGTTACTACAAGATTTACTTATTGATTACTATTTATTACATGATAAGAGTAAATTAATACAGACCTCTATAGATACTTATAAATTAAAGTTTGAGATTAAAAAGAAGTTGTTAGAGAATTGTATTTATGGAATAGACAAAGACTTTAGTGCGGTAGAAGCTTGTAAATTTGGATTGTTATTAAAGTTATTAGAAGATGAAGATAATTTGACTGTATCAATCCCAATTCTTCCAAATTTAGAAAATATTCAATATGGTAATAGTCTTATTGAAGATAATATGGTTCGAGAAGAAGATAAACTGATAATTAATCCGTTTAACTTTAATGATTTAAAGTTTGATGTTATAATTGGTAATCCTCCTTACATGGCTACAGAGCATATGAAAGAGTTTACACCATTGGAATTACCTTTGTATAAAGAATTTTATTATTCCTCATATATGCAATTTGATAAATACTTCCTATTTGTTGAAAAGGGAATTAGGTTATTGAAAGAAGAAGGTTATTTGGGTTATATAACACCGAGTAAATTTTTAAAAGTAGGTGCTGGTAAAAAGCTTAGAGAAATACTTCTTGATACGAATCTATTAAAGAAAATTGTTTCATTTGGGGCTAATCAAGTGTTTCAAAATAAAACAACATATACTTGCTTGTTAATATTAAAAAAAGAAGATTCTAAAGTATTGAATTATACGGAGGTTCCTTCTCTTAGAAAATGGGTAACAAGAAATATAAATGAAGATATCTCTAGCGA
The DNA here is from genome assembly GCF_050606265.1 of Tenacibaculum sp. TC6. NCBI lineage: Bacteria > Pseudomonadati > Bacteroidota > Flavobacteriia > Flavobacteriales > Flavobacteriaceae > Tenacibaculum > Tenacibaculum sp. TC6. Next base: position 11,647 of record NZ_JBOCUK010000044.1, read on the forward strand.
AATTAGCTATGAAAGTTTAGAGAAAGATGATTGGATATTGATACCTAATAAGTTAAAGGATATTTTTGATATAATTTTTTCTAAATCGATAAAATTGGGAGATTTAGTAGGTAAAGATAATATCTATAATGGAATTCAGACTAGTGCAAATAACGTATATATTCATCAGCCAATTAAAGAAGATAAAAATTATTTTTATTTTATTAAGGATAAAGTAGAATGGAAGGTTGAAAAAGAGTTGACTAGACCATACTATAAAACAGGGAAAGGAACAGATAACTTGAATACCTATCGTCCTTTTGTACCAAATTCGTTTGTAATTTACCCATATTTGAGAACAAAAAGCGGAATTGAGTTTGTTGAGATTAATAAATTGAAAAATGATTTTCCTTGTTTGTTCAATTATCTAATGAATTATGAAAGTAAGCTTAATAATGATAAAAGAGATATAAAGCCAATACCAGAAACATCAGAGGAATGGTATAGGTATGGAAGACATCAAAGTTTAGATAAGTGTGATGTTTCTGCTAAAATCATAGTTGGAGTATTATCACAAGGAGATAAATATGCTATAGATTATCATCAAACATTGATATCATCTGGAGGTACTGCCGGGTATTGTATGATAACCTTACCAGAAGAATTTGAATATTCAATTTACTATATTCAAGCACTCTTAAATTCTAAATATTTAGAGTGGTTTTCTGCATTGAATGGAGAAGTTTTTAGAGGAGGTTATATTGCTAGAGGTACAAAAGTACTAAAGAAATTGCCGATTAGAGTCATCAATTTTAACAATATTGATGAGCGAAGAATGCATGATAGAATTTCCATACTTCAAGAAAATTTAATAAAGATTCAGGGAGAGATTGATGAAAATATCGGAAATAGGAGAATTAGAATTCCATTAGGTAGAGAATTCAATAATAAAAAGAGAGAATTAGAAGAAGAAATTAAAAAGTTATATAATTTAGGAGATTTAGATGAACTTATTCCTTTAATATCAGAATTACATGCAATTAATTAAAAATGCATCTAAAGAAAAACTACGAGGTGGGTTTTACACACCAGCACCTATAGCTTCTTTTATATTTAAATGGGCTTTCAATGGTAATAATAAGTTAGATATATTAGAACCAAGTTGTGGAGATGGAGTTTTTTTAGAAGAAATTAATAATAAAAATTATAAATATAATTCTATAACAGCAATAGAGTTAGATACAGTAGAGGCAGATAAAGCTAAAAATATTGGATTAAAAAAGACGAAAATTATTAATACTGATTTTCATGATTTTTGTATAAACACTAAACAAAAGTTTGATTTAGTAATTGGTAATCCACCCTACATTCGTTATCAATATTTTGACAAAAAGCAACAAGAATTTGCATCTCAAATATTTGAAGAAGCTGGAGTTAAATATTCTAAATTAACAAATGCTTGGGTTTCTTTTGTTGTTGGAAGTTCTTTACTATTAAAAGAAGAGGGGAAAATAGGTTTTGTATTACCAGCAGAAATTTTACAAGTTTCCTATGCACAATCTTTAAGAGGTTTTTTAGGTAGTTTTTTTAACAAGATAAATATCATTTCTTTTGAAAAATTGGTTTTTCCTGATATCCAACAAGAAGTAGTTCTGTTGCTTTGTGAAAAAAATAAGACGAATAACCACCATATAGAGCATTTAGAATTAAAAGATGCAGAAGAGTTAAAACATTTAGATGTTTTTAAACTTAAGAGCCCTAAAAAACAAATTGATTTTAAATCAAATAAATGGACTTTTTATTTTTTAGAACAACATGAAATTGATTTTTTAGAGAAGTTTCAAAAAGAAAGAAATATTTTAGGATTGGGTGAATATGCCAAGGTGGAAGTAGGTATAACTACTGGTGCTAATCCCTTTTTTACAGTACCTAAGTCAGTTGTAGAAAAGTTCAATCTAAATGAATATGCAAAGCCTCTAGTAGGAAGAAGTGTGCAAGTTCCAAGCGTAGTTTTTACAAATGCAGATTGGGAAAAAAATAAAGAGATGGAGGCAAAGGCTCATTTATTATGTTTCCCTAAAATTTCAGAGATAGAGAAAAATTTTAAAGCGAAGCAGTATATAGAAAAAGGGGAGGACGAAAAAATAAATGAAGGTTATAAATGTAGGATCAGAGAAGAGTGGCAAATTATTCCTTCCTTAAGAATATCTGATGCGTTATTTATAAGAAGAAATAATAAGTATCCTAAATTAATCATAAATGAAGCTAATGCTTATACAACAGATACAATGCATAGGGTAACGGTAAAAGAAGGTGTTAATTTGGAGGCTTTAACAGCTAGTTATTATAATTCTCTTTCGTTGGCCTTTTCCGAAATTTGTGGGAGAAGTCATGGTGGCGGAGTTTTAGAATTAATGCCAAATGAAGTTGAGAGAATTTTATTACCTTATAATGAAGGTAACTCTGAATTGTTAGACTTAATAAATCAATTTATTCGAGATAAAAAAGATATTTCTGATCTATTGAAAATAACTAATGACAAAATTTTAAAGAAAAATTATGGGTTGACAGATGAAGAAATTCTGATTGCAGATAATATTTGGAAAAAACTTAGTAAAAGAAGATTGAATAGAGGTAAAAAGAAAGTATAAGTTACAATTATTTACCAAAGATAATCTTCAAGAAAAGCAATCACAAAGATTTTCTCGGCATAAGATTTATTCCAATTCCTCTTTGTGATAGTTTTCTTTTCGATTGGAAACCGCCAAATAATTTTAAAATATTTGGTATCATGAAAAATTCAAAAGTTCTTCCTCAGTTTGCTATTGGAGAAATAGAAGTATCGTATAAAAAGAAAATAGAAACTCCTTTTCAGAAAATTACAAGTTCTAAAGATGCTGATAGTTGTATCCGAGAAATATTTCCGGTAACGCAAATCAATTACCGAGAACATATGTACGTTTTGTATTTAGATAATGCAAATAAGGTACTTGCTTATCAATTACTAAGTGTTGGAGGAATTACTGCTACTTTGCTTGATATTCGAATCCTTATTCAAGGAGCGTTGCTTACGAATTCGGTGGCTTTGATTTTATTTCACAATCACCCTTCAGGTAAGTTAAAACCCTCCAATGCAGATATTGAACTTACTAAGAAAGTTTCAAGTTCATTAGGATTGCTCGACTTAAAATTACTAGATCATCTTATTATCACAGAAACGAGTTATTACAGTTTTGCAGATCAAGGAATGATATAGAAATACCTTGCAAGGCAATAAATACCTGGAAAGCAAATGCTTTCTAGGTATTTATTTTTGGTGGTTTTGATAATCAAAGATATAAGAGAAACCTAGTTCTTAGCCTTATATGATGATTAAGATACCCCAAGAAGCTCTAGAAGAATTAAAAGTATTATTTGAGAAGAATTATGGTATAAAATTAACTGAAACACAGATTGAAGAAGAAGCAAAAGACTTACTTTATATCTATGCTTTCTCTCAAGGGGAATTACATTTATTAAACCATTTTATTGACAAATAATAACTTCTCATCCAATATAAAATTGCTTCCCAAAACTCGAATAGTAAAAATTATCTCTCAATAAGGAGAGGTGGTTCAGCCAATATGAATATAACTATTTGATTGGGAAGCCTGAACCATCTCTTTTTGTTATTAACTACAGCAACAATGCACTCAATAGATACTACAAATTTTAGGACGTGTCGTTATGTTAGAAAATCTCAGGAGGATAAGGGAAGGCAAGTGCAATCTATAGAATCACAAATAGATGTACTTATGGAAATGGAAAAAAGGGAAGGTATTGAGGTTATAAAAACCTATAAGGATCATGCTTCAGCATACAAACCCAATAACAGAGACAGCTTTAATGAGTTGTTACAAGATATTAATGACGGGAAAATAGACGGGGTATTGTGTTGGAAAGCGGATAGGTTAGCCAGAAACCATATTGAAGGAGGTATGATTTTACATTGTCTAGAAAAAGGAATTTTAAAATTTATAAAAACCCCTTATAAAACGTACCTTCCTACTGATAACATGCTTCCTTTGTCTATTGAAATAGGAATGTCTAATCAGTACAGCCGAGATTTATCGAATAATGTAAGAAGAGGGAATCGAACTAAAATAAAGAACGGAGGTTTCTGTCATGTTGCACCACAAGGTTATCTCAATAATAAGGTTACTAAAACTATTGAAATTGATAATGAACGGTTTTATTTAGTTCGTAAGATGTGGGATTTAGCTTTAACGGGTACTTATTCTCTTAAGCAAATATGCACGATAGCCAATGATGATTGGAGATTTAAAACCAGACCAAAAGAACGAACGGGAAATGTGCCTTTAAGTGTAAGAACACTTCACGGAATCCTTACCAATCCATTTTATTACGGAAAGGTTAAAAATGGAGAAAATGAGAATATAGGAAACCATACGGCCATGGTAACTCATAGAGAATTTATGGAGGTGCAGAGATTTCTTAGTAATAAAGGGAGAAAATCTAAAACGAGTTGCAGTTTTACTTATACAGGATTGTTTTACTGTGGGGAATGTGCTTGTTCTATAACAGCAGAAACCAAAGTTAAATACAAATGTCCTAAATGCAGGAGAAGACATACAGCAAAACACGCAAAGGTTTGTTTGTGTGGATATAATATTACGTCCGCAACGATTGATAAAGGAACATTCTATACATATTATCACTGTTCTAAATCTAAGAAGAAGTGTGCTCAAAAATCAATAACAGTAGAAGTATTAGAAAAGGAGGTTATAAAATTTTTAGCAAAATTGGAGATAAATGAAGAGTTTATAAAATGGAGTAAAAATTGGCTTGATTTCTTGAAAAATGTTTCAAAAAAAGAGAAGGAAGAAGCAGTGTTTTTAATTGAACAAAAAGAAAAACGATTGAAAATTCAAAAAGACAGACTTTTAGATCTAAGACTTAATAATGAAATTGACAAAGAAACATTTAGAATCAAAAATGAAGAACTGGAAAAAGAACTGGAAGCTATTGAAGTCTCTCAAAGGAATGATGGTGTTATTACTAGAATAAGACAGGAGCTAACTTTTTTAGAGGGATTGCAAAAACGCTTTATAGACTACCTGCCAAAAGAGAGAAAAATACTCCTCAATAAAATATCTTCGAACCACGCTATAATGGACAAAGAAGTCAGTATGCAAGCCAAAAAAGTCTATTTATCTCTTGTTAGTATGAGGAAGCATAAAAAGCTAGGCTTCGAACCGCCAAAAAGCCAATCTGTGAAAGGCTTGAAAGGAGGTCAAAAAGAGTGCTATTACGCTTGGCTGGCCATACTGAACGAATATCGAACCACTTTGTAATACTATAACATGACCTTTGAGAAGTGGTAGAATTTATTTTTGAAGCTTTTTATAAGGTCAAATATTATCTTTTTCCCTAGGTAATAAATTCTTTTGTTCGTGGGGAAAATTGATAAAAACAGAAGTTAGCCCCAAAAGAAAGGTTAGTGTTCATAACAACGGATTGAGAGAAATTAACACTAATAGAAGTTACAAGCTTCGTTTCTCCATCAAGGATTTGCCTGTCGGGTGCCCCTTTTGATGGATACACTAAAAAGCTTGTTTCACTTCAAGTGTTCATATTTCTTAATCCTAATAATTATCATGAACACCTATAAAAATACTTTTGGTAAACGTGCTCATCTAGAGTTTTATCCTACACCTCCTGAAGCAGTAAAAGCTTTATTATCTGTAGAGAAATTCGACGGTTCAATTTGGGAACCAGCTTGTGGCTATGGTGATGTTTCTAAAGAATGTATAAAAGCCGGATATAAAGTTATTTCTACTGATTTGGCACAGAGAAATTATGGTCAAGGAGGCATAGATTTTCTCAAGACAGAAAAACCTCTTGCAAAAAATATTGTAACCAATCCTCCTTACGGAAAGTACGGATTAGGAGATGCTTTTATTAGAAAAGCACTTATTCATACCAGAAAAACGGGAGGAAGTGTTGCTATGCTTCTTAATCTTCGTTCACTGTGTAACCCAAATCGACATAAAAAATTCATTAAAACGCCTCCGAGTGCCATTTATCTTTTAGATGAACTTATTTGTTGGCCTTATGGCATTAAAGGTTCTTATAAAACCAGAATAGCCAAACAACAATATTGCTGGGTGGTTTGGAATCCAAATCATTCAGGAAGTACTAAGCTTGGTTGGTTATCACCTAAAGAATTCAATCATTAAGAGTTGATTATTGATCAGTTTTTCAAGAGAGTCATAACATCTGTTTATGGCTCTTTTTTAATGTTGTTCATAGAGTTTTTTTTTAAGACAATATACTGTTTTATGTCTTCCTGTTATGCAATGCCATAATCCAAATTCAATAAAACATAGAACAGATGCTACCGGTTATAAACGGATACAAACCCATGCAAGGTAAGTTGCTTCGTCCACCGCTTCTACAAGACCAAGCCTTTCAGGTTGTCGAACATTTTTCTGTCGAAAAATAACCGCCCAAGTCTTGTCTGTTCCAAGGCTCGCAACTGTTGTTCGCATTGTGTTTGATACCGCTTTTATATAACAGGTATCACCACAAGAATTTATGTTTCATTTAAAATTTTATCATTATGACAACAATTGCAAAACAAAACGGAACCTCAAAAAAAGAGTCAACTACAGCTAAAAAAGCAGTACAAGAAAAACTAGCAAAAGAAGCTATGGAGCCAAAACCCGTTCCGGTTGCTAAAGAACAGCCAAAACCAATTCAAACAGAAGAAAAAACGATTATCAACTTAGATGACCGAATGCAAAAGTTTGAACAATTAAAAGGCTTAGCTCATCAACGTGAACGATTATCTACGACCCTTACCGAATTAAATCGTTTTAAGTACAATCAATCAGATTCTGCGAGCTTTTATATGAAAGATAGCCAAGGATTAGAGTTTAAAACCACCAATACGAATTTAATCCAATTGGTAACCAATCATTTAAAAGCTACATTAGAACATCGTAAGGCTGAATTGGAGAAACAACTTATTGAGTTTGAATTATAGCTCTTAAAAACTTCTCAGGTTATAAACCTCGTTCCTATAAGATCGAGGTTTTCTTTTTTTATGGGTTTATAGTACACTAAAATCTTTATATTTGAGGTTGAATTTTTAAAAGACAAATTATAAGAAAGTAATTTTTAATAAACATATAAGCGTTTAAAACGTGTACTATTTCTCTAGCTAAAATCGGCAAAATTTAAGAAGAAGGAATTAGTCTGCGAGATGCACCTATTTGGGTGTGTTCCGATATTCTATTTCAGTTCTTCGAGGCGTTTGCCGATGCCCAGCTAGCTGACTTGGTGAGGTTCACGCCTTTTTTATGCTTTATTTTTTCATTTATCTATTAGCTAATCTGCTTTTTTAGAACCTCAAAAAGTAACAATATTTTAAATATGAAAAAATATACAATTGTATTATTGTTGTTCGTTTTCTTTTCTATAGAAACAAATGGACAAAAAAGAAAGAGGTTTGAATTGGATAAGAAAGAAGTCGTAGAGCTTGAAAAAAGGGCTCTTGAGAATAATGTTGTAGCCTGTCTAAGTCTTGCTTTTCATTATCAGAATAAGGGGTTTAATAATGGTGAAACCCATATTTTTCAAGAGAATTTGAAGAAGGCAGAGAAGTATTTGGAAAAGGCAATACAGTATTCTGAGCATGCTTATAGTGTAAGTTTCGAGAGACAAAGATACCCGGGAAAGAAAGCAGTTAATAGATCAGAACTTAAAGAAATGTATAGTAAATCACTTTATGATTTAGGCTATTTGTACGAGAAGCTAAAAAAATACACTCTTGCTAAAAAGTATTTTGATAAAAGTTCAGAAATGGATTATGCAAGTGCACATTTTAGTTTAGGAGACATGTATTTTGAGGGGAATGGGGTTGATAGTAGTATTGATATGGCACTCTATTATTACAAAAGAGCTTATAAACAGGCTAAGACAGAAAGAAAATTAAGACCAGCATCTAAAATTGGAAAAATCTATTTTGAAAAGTTGAAGGATTATAAGAACGCCATAATGTGGTATGAAAAAGCCATAGAAAGCGGAGGGAAAAGCCCAACTTTGTTTGAAAACATAGAAAAATCCAAATCTTTGATTAAAGAAGAGATAAATGCTGTTAGCACGAATCCTATTCTTCAATCTAAAATAGCAGACTATCAAAAGATAAAAAGCAAGACGGAAAAGAGTTTAGAAACTCTAGAAAAAGCTCTTATTCCTCTACAAAAAATAAAAGATAGTTATTTCAATCTTATAAATGAAAGAAAAGAAATTATCGCGAGGGTAAAAAATGAGAATGCCTCTTTAAACCAAGGAAAAAGTGAATTTGAAACCCAAAAGGAATATGATAGTCGCAAAAGTAAATACAAAGCTTTAGTGAAGAATAGTACGAATGAAATCGATGCTAAAATACAAGAGGTACTTAAACCGTATCAATCTCAAGCTCATAAAAATTACAGTGCTGAGAAAGCATTAAAAGATGAATTTTATTCTCATGAAAGAGAAGTAAACGATCAGAAAAACATCTTGGAAAGAATCAATAAAGGAGC
>NZ_JBOCUK010000045.1:0-20048 GCF_050606265.1 Tenacibaculum sp. TC6
TCTTTTTGAGTACGTTTTACATGTTTGTTTTTCATGACACTTAATTTTTAGTGTAACGCTATTTCAGGACGGGACAAGATATATAATAAAAAACCTCGCTTAAAGCGAGGTTTTTTAGTTTAATACAAATATCCCATTTTACCTTTTTGATAATCTCGTAATGCTTCCATAATTTCTGTTTGAGTATTCATTACATATGGTCCCCATGAGGCCACTTTTTCTTTAATAGGTTCACCAGATACTATTAACAAGGTACTTTCCTTTACTGCTTTTATACTTATCAATTCTCCATCTTGATGAAATGTAAGCATTTGTATAGCTCCCTTTTTTAAGGTTACTTCATCATTTACCAATACCTCTCCATCTAATAAGTAAATTAGAGATTCATGAGTTGTTGGTATATCAACTGTTATTTCTCCTTTTTCATTAGCGTACCCTGTAAATACATTAACCGGTGTTTGTGTCGTTATAAGTCCTTTTTTAACACCTTGACTTCCGGCAACTATTTTAAGTTTGAATGTTTTATCCTCATTTTCTATAACCGGTATTTCTTCACTTTTAATATGTTGATAATTGGCCGGTATCATTTTTTTTGCTGCCGGTAGATTTAACCAAAGCTGAATACCTTCTAGCTCTCCTCCTTTTTCTACAAACTCCTTTGAAGGGCCTTCTGCATGAATAATACCTCTTCCTGCTGTAGTCCATTGTACATCTCCGGCTTTTACTAACATTTCATTTCCCAAAGAATCTCTATGCAATTGTTCTCCTTTAAATAATAACGTTATAGGTTCAAATCCTCTATGTGGATGAGGCCCTAAATCAAAAGGGTTATTAAATACACTTATGGCATAGGGTCCGTAATGATGTAATAATAAAAACGGATCAACCATCGTAATTCCTTCTGTAGGCAACGGTTGTCTTAATCTAATAGGCCCCATATTTACTAGTGGGCTACTTACTTTATCTTTTATACTTTTTTGTTTCATTTTTTATATTTTATTTTCCAAGGAAAATATTTATTCAAAAATCTCGGTTCTTTATATTCACATGCTATATACATATAACAATAATAAATTACCTGATTTTATCTAATAATTGACTGAGTTGTTCTGCTTCTCCTTCAGAAAGATTATCCATAAAGTCAAAATACAAATTGTTATCTATAGTTTTTAACAATTCTAATCCTTGATTGGTTATCATAATATACACCACTCTTCTATCATGCTCACAACGTGTTCTATCAATCAGTTTTTTATCACATAACTTATCCATTAAACGTGTAGCATTAGGAGCACGCTCAATCATTCTGTCTTTTATAACTTGAACTTTAATAGCCTCTTTAGCTCCTCGTAAAATTCTAAGAATATTATACTGTTGCGGAGATATACCAAAAGGCCTAAAAAATTCATTTTCCTTACTGGTTATCCAATTTGCTGTATATTTTATATTAATAAAAGCTTTCACTTTACTATTTGGAAAATTTGAGTTTATATCTTTTGAAATATCCCCCATGTATATATTTATTTATCCTCTTAGATTTAAATCTTTCATTACCTTATTAAAAGTCTCAGAAGTTGGAGTTAAATACACTTCATCATCTATAAATAATGTTGGGTATTCTATTGCTCCGTCATACAGTTCTTTTGTATGTTTATTGGCTTCTGCATCTTCTAAAACATCTTTATATACAAAAGGTATTTCAGTAGATTTTAAAAAGTTTCTATACGCTACACTGTATGCATGACCTTTTTTACCATAAAGGGTAATTTTCATTGATTTTCCTCCTTTCTTATTTTTATGCAAAATTAATAAACCTTTAATTAATCTCCAAGGAATATATTTCTATCGTATATATTAAGTTAATACATCAGAATATTCGCGAGTTTTATCAAAAACAGCTTTTGCAAAGGGGCATAAGGGAATCACCTTAAGCTTATTGCTTCTTAAAAAATCTACTGATGCCTCAATTAATTTATAACCTACTCCTTTACCTCTAAGACGATCGCCAACTTCGGTATGATCTATTATAATCTTGTCATTACCAGCTTTAGTGTATGTCATATGTGCCTCTCGCTTCCCTTCAACTTCAATATAAAACACACCTTTGTTCCCGTTTTCTTCGTGTTGTACTGTCATAATTACCCTACAAAGTTTACGTCATTATGTTTACCATCACAAAACGGTTTATTAGAAGAAGCCCCACATCTACAAAAAGCAGTTACTTTAGCTCTTTTTTCTATTGTTCCGTCTGAATTAGTTATATGTACATCTCCCATTACCATTAGCGGTCCATTTTGCATACATTTTACCTCAATTTCTTTAGAAGCATTTTCTGGTTCATTTTTCATTTTATAGGATAATGCTCCGGATGGGCATTCATCTATTTGCTTTTTAATTCGGTTTGTTGTAGCTCCTTCCATGTTTACCCATGGTCTGTTTTGAGGATTAAAAACTTGTAACAAACCTTTCCAGCATTTTTTAGAATGAATACATGCATTAGGTTTCCAAAAGACAGTCATGTCATCATTTGCGTACTCTTTGGTAATTTCTTTATTGTCAGACATAATTTATTGGGTTTTGTTAGTTAATTAATAGTTTTAAATTTTACAGTGCTTTTTCTAACATAGTTACAGCTTTTTTAAGTTCAATTTCTTTATCGTTTTCAGAGATTTTTGAGTCTTTAAAGTTTTCATAAAATTTGGGTAGTGAATAATCCGCTACTACATTAGCTCCCATGTGTGGAAAAGTTCCCAGTGCTGCTGCTAAAACGCTTGCACCTCCTCTTCCTCCTGGAGAAGTTGCCATTACCAAAACCGGTTTGTTTCTAAACACTTCTCTATTTTTTCTAGAAGCCCAATCAAATAAATTTTTAAATGCTGCCGCATAGGAACCGTTATGCTCTGCTAACGACACTATAAAACCATCGTATTTATCAAGCGTTTCATTAAAAAGTGAAGCTCCTTCCGGATATTCATTTTCACGTTCTTTATCTTCACTAAAAATCGGAACTTTATAATCGTTCAAATCAAGTACGTCAAAAGCTGTGTTTTCTAAATTTTGAGCCGCATATGAGGCTAATTGTTTATTAATTGAAGTACTACTAGTACTACCAGCAAAAGCTGCTATTTTTTTCATTATATACTACTTTTATTGTATTGAACTTAGGATAGGTGTTTCTCCTTTTACCATTTTGGCTACAGGACATTTTCCGGCAATTTCCAATAGCTTTTCTTTTTGTTCTTTAGTTATTGACTTTTCAAAAGATATTTCTTCTACCAATGTTTTCTTAATTCCTTCTGAAGTTAACTCTTCTTTTTGATGAACTTTCACCTTAATTTCACCTAAATCCCACCCTTTACGCTCTGCATACATTCTTAATGTGATAGATACACAACCTCCAATAGCTGTTAACAGATACTCAACAGGAGTTGGAGCACTATCTCCTCCTCCCACATCTAAAGGCTCATCAATAACGGCAAAATGGTTACGCATTTTTGCTTCAGCTACATATTTTTTATTAGTTAGCTTTACTTCTGATGTTACTTGTTTAGCCATTTATTTTTTTACTAAAAATATACGAAATAATTAATAATACCATTGCCAATACAGCTCCTAACTGCTCACCATCACCAATCATTACATGTGCAAAAAATGCTAAAATAAAGGCAAAGAAAAAGCCTGCATACGCCCATTCATTCAAAAACTTTCCTCTAAAGAACCATAATGCAACTAAACCAAGAATTTTTGCAACTCCGTACGGATAAATAATATATGTGGGATATCCAAAATTTTTAAACATTCCGGCAATCACATCATGATTGAAAAAGTACATTCCGGCTGACATTAACATTAACAGTGTTAACAGTCCTGTTGATGTATAGAAAATAATTTTATTTTTTTTCATTACTAAATGTTGTTTTAATTTCTATACAAAGATACAAAAAAATATTTACCATGGAATATATTATCTAGGCGAATTATTTTTAAAAACTTTATTAGAATACAATTATTTTAAATAAGTTTACACAAATATTTAGAGAACTACAAGAGCACATTATCCTTAACCCTCTAATTTAATGAATTATAACATATAAAAATCAAGTATTCAAAATACATTATAAGATGAACAACTTTACAAATCCCATACATTTTGTTTCATACAAAGAAGAGTATGCTACTCATTTTTATGAGCTTAATATTGAATGGTTAAAAACATTTTTCTATGTTGAACCTTTTGATGAGGAAGTATTAAGCAATCCTGAAAAATACATCATACAAAAAGGAGGACATATTTTCTTTGCTAAACTTAATAATGAAATTGTTGGCACTGTGGCCTTGATGCCCAAAGACGGGATATACGAGCTGACTAAGATGGCGGTTTCTCCAAAACACAGAGGTTATAAAATAGGACAAAAATTAATGCAACATTGTATAGATTTTGCTAAAAGTAATAACCTAGAAAAACTTATTTTATATTCTAATACAGTATTAGAAAATGCTATTTATATTTATAAAAAATATGGTTTTGTTGAAATTCCTGTTGAAGAAAATTGCCCTTACGAACGTTGCAATATAAAAATGGAACTTCATTTATAAAAACTCCATCATTAATTAATGATGGAGTTTGACTTCAAAATAATATAAAATTTATTACTTACAATAAATGATATATGTTTTATTTAAAATTATATTCTCAATAAAAAATTAAGCAACTACAGCTTCCTTTGATTCGAGTTGTTTACTGCTATCTTTAGTTTCAAATTGACCCGAAGTATTTTTAACTCCTCCGGCTTTTAATGCTTTATCTCCGGCAAAAAATGTTTTATGATCATCTCCTAAATCTGATCCTGCCATTCGTTGGTGTTTTACACATGAAACTCCTTTTCTAATTTCTTGCCTTTGTACCCCTTTTACATAAGCTAACATTCCCTCTTCTCCAAAATACCCTTCCGTTAAATCATTCATATGAAGTGCAGTAGTATGGTACGTTGGTAATGTTATAAGATGATGAAATACTCCTGCTTCACGAGCGGCATCCTGTTGAAAAGTTTTTATTTTTTCATCTGCTCTAAAACATAATTCTGTACCATCATATTGAGCATCCATTAAATTATTTCTATCATATCCCGTCATATTTTCTCCCTCATGAAGCATCTCTTCATACACTTGATTTCTAAAATTCAATGTCCAGTTAAAAGACGGAGAATTATTATATACCAATTTAGCATTAGGCACTACCTCTCTTACTCTGTTTACCATATGAGCTATTTGTCCTACATGTGGCGTAGGCGTTTCAATCCAAAGTAAATCAGCACCATTTTGTAAGCTCGTAATACAATCTAACACCACTCTATCAATATTAGATCCTTCTTTAAACTTATATAAACCGTTGGCTAACCTAACCGGACGAACTAATTTTCCTGATCTTTTTAATAATACTTCATTATTTTTTACTTCCTCCATAGTTACCTCTTCACACTCAACAAAATCTAAATATTTTGACGCTAAATCTCCCGGCTCTATACTTACCGGTAATTTTTGAGTAAGTCCTGCTCCTTCAGAATCTGTTCTGGCTACAATAATACCATTATCAACTCCTAGTTCTAAAAATGCATATCGTATAGCGTTTATCTTAGCTATAAAATCTTCATGAGGTACTGTTACTTTTCCGTCTTGATGTCCACATTGTTTAGCATCTGATACCTGATTTTCAATTTGAATAGCGCATGCTCCGGCCTGTATCATCTTCTTGGCTAGTAAATAGGTTGCTTCTTCATTACCAAATCCTGCATCTATATCTGCAATAATAGGAACAATATGCGTTTCAAAATTATCTATTTGCTCTTGAACATCTTCTCCATTTTCAAGTCTTCTAAACAAATCATTCAATTCAACAGCATCAGCCTGACGTAAAAAATTATAAATTTCTTCAATAAGTACCGGTACAGCAATTTTTTCATGCATTGATTGATCTGGTAACGGTCCAAATTCAGAACGTAATGCTGCAATCATCCAACCGGATAGGTATAAATATTTTTTATCGGTAGTTTTATAATGCTTTTTTACAGCTATCATTTTTTGTTGCGCCACAAAACCATGCCAACATCCTAAAGATTGTGTATAATTAGCCGGATTTTCATCATATGCCTGCATATCTTTTCTCATAATATCGGCTGTATATTTTGCGATATCTAACCCTGTTTTAAATCGGTTTTGAGCAACCATTCTGGCTGCATTTTGAGTAGTTATAGCTTCCCATGTACTTCCGTATTTTTCTTTAAGGCTTCTTACTGTTTCTAGAGCAGAATCATAACTAGTTTTTGCTATATTTTTCATAATTTTGTGGTAATTATAAGTTATTAATTTAATTTGATAATTTAGCCCTGAAAATGTGGCAGCATTTAAGGGCTTTTCTTTTTATAAATATTGATAAGCCGGTAATGTTAAAAACTCGACAAAGTTGTTTGATAATACTAGTGAGTCAAATAATTCAATTGCTTCATCAAAACGTCCTTCTTCAAACTTTTGCTCTCCTATTAGTTTTTTTATGTTATGAATTTCATCGTTTTTAAACTCTTCATATAATTCAACGGTAAACACTCTTTCATCTTCAAGTTTTATATTCTTATGCAACCATTGCCATACTTGAGTTCTGGAAATTTCCGCTGTAGCAGCATCCTCCATGAGATTATATAAAGCTGCTGCTCCATTACCGGATAACCAACTTTCTATATAAAGAATTCCTACATTTATATTATCTCTAATCCCCTGTTCTGTAATGGTTCCTTTAGGTAATTCCACTAAATCACTTTCCGTAATCACTACATCTTCAAGTTTTTTATCTATTTGATTGGCTTTTGGCATATGAGTATTAAACACTTCCATTGCCACCCCAACAAGCCCCGGATGCGCAACCCAAGTACCATCATGTCCATTTTTTACTTCTTGTTCTTTGTCATTTTTAACCTTTGCATAGGCCAACGCGTTAGCTTCTTCATTATTTTTTACAGGAATTTGCGCCGCCATTCCTCCCATAGCATGTACTCCTCTTTTATGACATTGTTGTATTACTCGTAACGAATAGGCTTTCATAAAAGGAGTTTGCATAGTAACCTGACTTCTGTTAGGAACCACAAAGTTTCTATGTTTTCTGAACTTTTTTATGTACGAAAAAATATAGTCCCAACGTCCGCAATTCAAACCAGCCATATGATTTCTTAATTCATACAGTATTTCATCCAGTTGAAAACTCGTCGTTATCGTTTCAATAAGCACAGTTGCTTTTATGGTGTTTTGTGGAATTGTTAAATAATCTTGAGCAAAAACAAAAACATCATTCCACCAACGAGCTTCTAAATAATGCTCTAGTTTAGGTAAATAGAAATAAGTTGCCGATTGTTGCTCTAATAAATTATGAATATTATGAAAAAAATACAATCCAAAATCAACCAATGCTCCACTCATTTCAACACCGTTAACTTTTATGTGTTTTTCATTAAGATGTAACCCTCTTGGGCGTACAATTAATACGGCTGTTTTATCTTGTAATGTGTACTCTTTATTTTTACGTCCATCAAAAAATGATATTGTTTTTGTAACCGCATCTTTTAAATTTAATTGCCCGTTTAAAATATTTTGAATCGTTGGTGAATTACTATCTTCAAAATCAGCCATAAACGTTTTTGCTCCGGAGTTTAAAGCATTAATAATCATTTTTCTATCAACCGGTCCGGTTATTTCCACTCTCCTATCTAACAAATCCTCCGGTAAAGGTTTGCATACCCAATCAGCATCTCTTATTTCTTTAGTTTCATTAGGAAAATTTGGATAATTTCCGACATCAAAATAGGCTTGATAAATCTTTCTATCTTCTAATAATGATAATCTTTTGTCATTAAATTTAGTATGTAATTCGACTAAAAAACGCAATGCTTCATCCGTTAATATTTCCGAATATCTATCTGCATTAAAACCTATTAACTCTACTTCTCTTGTAATTGATTCTGTATTCATGATTATCATTTTTTAAATTGACACAACAATGATATAAAATATTTTTGAACTCCACAAGCGAACGTTCGCTATTTTTACAAAATTTTTAAAATTATTTTATTCGCTAATATTTCCTATCTTTGGTTTATGCATATAGAAGACGAGTATATTCGATTGATTTTTGGATTAAAACTGAAGCAAATCCGAACTGAAAAAAAGCTTTCACTTTTTGGTTTAGCAAAGCTTACTGGACTTTCAAAATCGTATTTAAATGAAATTGAAAAAGGGAAAAAGTATCCTAAGACAGATAAAATAGCGTTACTTTCTGAGTACTTAGAAGTGCCTTATGATCATTTAGTTTCGCTTAAACTTGATAAAAATTTGGCACCTATTGGTGAAATTTTAAAATCAAAAATTTTGAAAGAGATTCCTTTAGATCTTTTTGGTATTCAGGAACAAAACTTGATAGATATTATTGCTAACGCTCCGGCAAAGGTTAACGCTTTTATTAGTACTATTATTAAAATTTCACAAAATTATAATCTTACTCGTGAAAGTTTTTTCTTAGCTTCATTACGTTCTTACCAAGAGGCACATAACAATTATTTTGATGATATTGAAGAGCATGTTGAAGCATTTGCCAAAGCATATCACATCAACTTGCATTCTATGATTAATTCTACTGATTTAGAAGAAATTTTAATAGAAGAATTTGGCTATACTATAGATAATAAAGAGTTAAATAAACATGCTAATTTAACTGAGCTTAGGAATATTTATATTCCCGCTAAAAAAACATTATTGATAAGTAATGATATTTCTGAGGCGCAAAAAACGTTTATTTATGCAAAAGAACTTGCTTATAATTTTTTAGCTATTGAAAACAGACTATACACATTTCCATGGGTGAAATTTGATGATTTTGATCAGGTTTTAAACAATTTTATAGCCTCTTATTTTGCTGGCGCCCTTATTATTCCTAAGCAAACATTAGTGACTCATTTAGATGCTTTTTTTGAACTAGAAACTTGGCAAGCGGAAAAATTTAATCAAGTTATAAGTAATTACAACTGTTCTGCAGAAACATTTTACCAACGATTAACCAACATACTTCCTAAATTTTTTCATATTAAGAATTTATTTTTCTTACGTTTTACACATAAAATAGACTCTCCTAAGTTCAAGTTAACAAAAGAACTGCATATTACCCAACAGCAAACGCCGCATGCCAATAGAAATAATGAGCATTACTGCAGGCGTTGGGTTTCAATTAATTCTATTAAAGAGTTAGAGAAAAATACCGAAAATACATCGTTAGGTGTGCAAATTTCATCTTATGAAAATACAGATAATCAATATTTAGTAATCTCTTCTGCTACACCTGATCCTTTTAAAAAAGAAATGAACAGAAGTATCTCTATTGGGTTATTAATGTCGCCTCATTTAAAAAAGAGATTAAAGTTTATTACTGACGCTTCTATAAGTACTAAAGAAGTTGGTATAACCTGCGAAACATGTTCTATTCAAAATTGTAAAGAACGGGTTGTAAATCCGTGGAGATTAGAAAGGCAAAAACAGTACGAAGATATTGACACAACCGTAACAAACATACTAAACACTTATTCTTAACATAAACCAGTGAATGTTGAATTGAACTTTATAGACTAATTTCTTATTTTAGCACTCGCTTACAAACAACGATATACTATTTATGGACCTTACCTTTAATAAAAACGAAGATCACAACAAACTTTTAGCATCTGATTTACGCAGAAGATTAACCAAAGTTAAACTTGGCGGCGGACAAAAACGCATAGATAAGCTTCATGAAAGCGGAAAAATGACTGCCCGAGAACGTATTGAATATTTATTAGATAAAAACAAACCATCTATTGAAATTGGTGCTTTTGCTGGTGAAGATATGTACCCTGAACATGGCGGATGTCCTTCTGGTGGTGTTGTGGTTAAAATTGGTTACATAAAAGGAAAACAATGTATAGTTGTAGCCAATGATGCTACCGTAAAAGCCGGTGCTTGGTTTCCTATTACCGGAAAGAAAAACTTAAGAGCTCAGGAAATAGCTATTGAAAACAGATTACCTATTATTTATTTAGTAGATTCTGCAGGAGTGTATCTTCCTATGCAAGATGAAATTTTTCCGGATAAAGAGCACTTTGGACGTATTTTTAGAAATAATGCTGTTATGAGTAGTATGGGAATTACTCAAATTGCTGCCGTTATGGGAAGCTGTGTTGCCGGAGGTGCTTACTTGCCTATTATGAGTGACGAGGCTTTAATTGTTGATAAAACCGGAAGTATATTTTTAGCCGGTAGTTACTTAGTTAAGGCTGCTATTGGTGAAACTATTGATAATGAAACTTTAGGTGGAGCTACTACACATTGTGAAATTTCCGGGGTAACAGATTATAAGGCTAAAGATGATAAAGATGCTTTAGACACCATAAAAAATATTGTAGATAAAATTGGAGATTACGACAAGGCGGGATATAACAGAAAAGAATCGTTTCCTCCTAAAGAAAAAGAAGAAGATATTTATGGGATTCTTCCAAAGGCACGTCATGAGCAATATGACATGTTAGAAATTATTAAACGTTTGGTAGATAACTCAGAGTTTGAAGAATATAAGGAGGGTTATGGTAAAACAATTATTACCGGATATGCTCGCATAGATGGTTGGGCTGTTGGTATTATTGCCAATCAACGTACTTTGGTAAAAACCAAGAAAGGTGAAATGCAGTTTGGCGGGGTAATCTATAACGATTCTGCCGATAAAGCCACTCGCTTTATTGCTAATTGCAATCAAAAAAAGATTCCGCTTGTTTTTTTACAAGACGTAACCGGTTTTATGGTCGGTAGTAAATCTGAACATAGTGGTATTATTAAAGACGGAGCTAAAATGGTAAATGCTGTTAGTAATTCTGTTGTTCCTAAATTTACTATTGTAGTTGGTAATTCTTATGGTGCCGGTAATTATGCCATGTGCGGTAAGGCTTATGATCCTAGATTAATTGCGGCATGGCCTAGCGCTGAATTAGCCGTTATGAGTGGTGCTTCAGCTGCCAAAGTATTATTACAAATTGAAACAGCCGCTCTTAAAAAGAAAGGAGAAGAAATAACTCCTGAAAAAGAAACCGCGCTTTTTGATAAAATTAAATCCAGATACGACAAACAAATTTCTCCATACTATGCTGCTGCAAGGTTATGGACAGATGCTATTATTGATCCGTTAGATACAAGGAAATGGATTTCTATGGGAATTGAAGCTGCTAACCACGCTCCTATAGAAAAACCTTTTAACTTAGGTGTGATTCAAGTTTAATTCAATATAACAATAGTAAAAAGACTATTAAGAATGAAAAAGAAGCTTATAGTAGGTATCGTTATTTTACTTATATCGTTTATAGCTTACCAAATATATATTTTTACTACGGCAAGTGAAGATAATATTAATCCTATTTATTTAATTCCGGATGATGCTGTTTTCATTGTTGATACTGAAAGACCTATTGATACTTGGGATGAAATAAGCAATAGTAATATTTGGAAACACTTACAGAAAAATGAATATTTTAGCGAGGTTACTGAGAATTTAAATAATCTTGATAAGACTTTCAGAGAGCAAAAAAAGCTTGTTCAGTTTATTGGTGAACGAGATCTTTTAATTTCTGTTCATGTATACAAACCTAAAAGTTATGGTTTGTTTTATACGGTAGATTTACAAAAGTTATCTAAGCTTAATTTTTTACAAAGCTCTATAGCAAAATTAGCCGGTGACACTTTTAAAGTAACTAAAAGGCAATATAAGAATCATGAAATAATTGAGCTTTATGATAAAAAAGAAAGAGAAACCTTATACATTTCTTTCATCAAAAACCAACTTATAGCTTCTTATACACATATTTTAGTAGAAAAATCAATAGATCAATACAACAATCCGATAATAGGAAGAGATGTTAATTTTATTGAAATTAACAAAGAAACACCTGAAGATGGCTTTTTTAAATTGTTTATTCAATATAAATATTTCAACAAGTATCTTTCCTGTTTTTCAAACCAAGTTAACTCTGATGTATTAAAAACGATAGAAACCTCTTGGTTATACTCCGGTTTTAATATCGGATTAAAAGAAAGTACTATTATTCAGGCAGAGGGTTTTACTAATTTTGATTTAACTTCTGAAAGCTATTTAAGAGCTCTTCAAAAATCAGGAAAAAATAAAAGAACTATTGCTAAAATTGCCCCTAAAAATACGGCTTTATACCTAAGTTTTGCTTTTGACAGCTTTGATACTTTTTATGAAAACTTTGAGGCGATTAAAGAAGAAAATGAAGAAGGCTTTAAAGCATATACCGATCAGGTCTCTGACATAGAAAACATGTTAGATATTAACCTTAAAGATCATGTTTTTAGCTGGATTGGTGACGAAATAGCGCTCTTACATATTAACGATGCTATTTCAAGAAAACAAAAAGATGTTGCTGTTGTTTTTAAAACTAAAGATTTAGAAAAAGCTAAAGAAAACCTAAACTTTATTCTAAGTAAAATTAAAGAGGAAACGCCTTTAAAGTTTAAACAAATCAGTTACAAAGGGTACGAGATTAATTTTTTGGATTTAAAAGGCTTTTTTAAAATGTTAGCAGGTAATTTATTTGCTAAAATGGAAAAACCATATTTTACCATTATTGATGATTATGTTATTTTTAGTAACAGTCCAAATACATTAAAAGAAATTATCAATACTCAGCTTATAGGTTATACTCTTGCTTCCAGTGAAAAATTTTTAGAATTTAACAATCAGTTTGATGAGGAATCCAGCGTTTTTGCTTATATAAATACGCCATATATTTATGATGATTTACTAAGTTTTGCCGATACTAAAACACAGCAACAAATCTATAAAAACAAAGATTATATTATTTCTTTTTCACAAATAGGATTGCAATTGATTTCTAAAGGAAATTATTTTGAAAACTATTTAACGGTCAACTATGAAAATCCTGTTGCTTTACACAAACAGTTAGCAGAAGATGCTAACTTGAAGGAGCAGCTTTTACAGGAACTTTCACAAAAAAAAGACACTACTGAAATTGTAACAGAAGATACTATTTTTAATCTACCGGAAATTTACCCGAACGACTTAAGTGCTTCAGAGTTTGTTAAAAAGTACAGTGATGGTACTATTCATTTTTCTGTAGAATTAAAAGACGGATTGAAGCATGGGGATTATAAAGAATATTACCCGAACGGACATTTAAAATTAACCGGAACTTTTAAAAAAGGAGTTCAAACCGGTACCTGGAAAGCTTATAGTGAAAAAGACGAAGCACTTTTGTTTAAAAAGCGATTTTAATTTAAGAGTTTTATACGATTTATGTTTTTCATTACGAATGGAATGTAGTGGAGTGACGTAATCTCATGAATAATAGTAACTCAAAACCTTGAAATAGCTCACATTTATTCGAGATGGCGGTAGTTAAAGAAAGATTGCTTCGTCCTTCCCTCCTCGCCATGATTATACTAAAAACCTTATTACGATCAAAAATGGCAAAAGAGCTAGAATTTGAAGTTGTTGTAAGTAAGTGATATCTATAACGAAAATGGCAACTAGCAGTACACGAAAAAATTATTCGTAAACCGTATTATAAGTTTAACGATGACATGAGAATGCTTTCTTAAATTCCAAAAAAATTACAAAAGACTACAAAGTCTCTTTTTATGGCTTAAAAAAAACAACCAACCAACAAACACACATGACACTCATAATCAAACAATTAAAAACCACAATAAATTTTATTTAAAAAAATCATTTTTAATTAGGGGTGCGTACATAAAATACGTCTTGGTACTTAGAAGTATAAACTTATAAAAATTAAAAAAAATGAAAACAATTTTTAAATTATTGTCTTTATCACTAATTTTATTAGTGTCATCTTGTAATAACAATGAGGATACATTACAAGCCCCCGAATCTAAAAATGAAACCTCTTCGTTTTATGAAAATTTACTTAAAAAAAATGAATTTAATAACACATCCGGAGAAAATAATCAAAGAGCATCTGAATCAAATAATAACGTATTAGGTTCATGGCAACTTGTTTATGGAAATAGTGGAACAAAAATTGACAACTCTGAATTAGAAACTGATGATATAATTTTATCATTTGCAAGAGTTGGTGATAACATTTTTTTCACTGAAAACACAAAAGCATGCAGTCTTATACCTAATACTACCACCCCACTTTCTTTTGGAGAAAATAACGGTATTGGATTTCCAAATCTTTTTTTAACTAGAATTTTATGTCCTACCCAAAATACTACTGCTCTAGTTACTACATTAGAAGAAACTAATAAATATTACTTTT
This sequence comes from Tenacibaculum sp. TC6, assembly GCF_050606265.1. Taxonomy (NCBI): domain Bacteria; kingdom Pseudomonadati; phylum Bacteroidota; class Flavobacteriia; order Flavobacteriales; family Flavobacteriaceae; genus Tenacibaculum; species Tenacibaculum sp. TC6. The sequence continues at coordinate 14,376 of NZ_JBOCUK010000045.1, forward strand.
ATAATGGAAGCTATGGACCACATTTAATTTTAGATACTCCTGATAATAAAAGATTAATTCTTAAAAAAATAGTGGATACTAATAATTATAATCTAAATGAATTATTAGTAGGTACTTGGGAATTCACAAATGTTTTCCCAACCAGTGAACCTAACAGACCAGCAGCAAAAATAGTAGGAGAAAAAGCAACTATAACAGTTGGTTCTAATGGAAAGTTACAATTGGTTCCTAGTTTTTGCTCTCAACCATTTTTTATTTTTAACACATTTAGTGCTACTGTAAATAGTAATAACATTTCTGCTCTTGTTAGATTAAATGCTTTTTATTTAGAGAGAGATTACTGTGATGCAAGAGAACTTTTATCTAAAGTAGTAAACGGAGGAGATCATAGCTCTAGTAAGGTTGCTTCAAGTTTTTATTATGATAGTAATACGAAACATTTTGTTATAAGAGATTTTAATAAAGTTTTAGATTCTGAAACATCTGTAGTATTAAAAAAAGTGTCTAACGCAACTACTTTTTAACGACTAACAAAAGATCATTTTTAAACAAAGATTATTAAAAATTATCTTTTAAACCTTCAAAGAGATTCTTTGAAGGTTTTTTATTTGTGGTGTAAGATTTTATAAATCATTTGTATTTTTTACATTTGTCTACTTTAAAATTTTATTAGAAATGGGAAGAGCATTCGAATTTAGGAAAGCTAGAAAAATGAAACGTTGGGCTGCAATGGCAAAGACCTTTACTCGTATTGGTAAAGAAATTGTAATGGCTGTAAAAGAAGGTGGCCCTAACCCAGAAACAAACTCTCGTTTACGTGTTGTAGTTCAAAATGCCAAAGCAGCCAATATGCCTAAAGACAATATTGAGCGTGCTATTAAAAAAGCTTCAGACAAAAATACAGAAAACTATAAAGAAGTTCTTTTTGAAGGCTATGCTGCGCATGGAGTTGCCGTTTTAGTAGAAACTGCTACCAATAATAATAACAGAACAGTAGCCAATGTAAGAGCTGCTTTTAATAAGTGTAACGGAAACTTAGGTACTTCCGGTTCTGTTGCTTTTATGTTTGATCATACGGTAAACTTTAGAATTAACGAAAGCTCTTTACAAGTAGATTTAGAAGAATTTGAGTTAGAAATGATTGAGTTTGATGTAGAAGAGGTTTTTAAAGATGAAGATGGTATTTTAATTTATGCTCCTTTTGAACAGTTTGGTGCCATTCAAAAACATTTAGAAGAAAACAATATTGAAATTCTTTCTTCTGAATTTGAAAGAATACCTACCACTACTACAAAATTAACTACTGAACAACAGGAAGACGTTGAAAAGTTATTAGAAAAGTTAGAAGAGGATGATGATGTAAACAACGTTTACCATAGTATGGAAATGTAAATCATTAGCAATAATACAAACACATTTAAAAAAGCCTTTCTGTAATAGAAAGGTTTTTTGCTTTTAATGCACATTATTATCTACTCTTCTTGTTTTTAAGTTGCCGACGGTAGTTTTATAAATACCATTGATTACTTTAAAGTTGCCAACGATTACTTTATAAATGCCATTGGTTGTTTTGAAGTTACCAATGATAGTTTTACAAATGCCAACAATTATTTTTAAATTGCCAACGTGAATTTTATAAATACCATTGATTGTTTTTAAAATGCCAACGGGAGTTTTATAAACACCAACACTTGTTTTTAGATTGACAACAGGAGTTTTATAAATGACATTGATTGTTTTGAGTTATTAGTAGTTGGCTTTTGTTATTCATGAGAAGTTTTTAGATTCTTTATAGGGTTATAAAAAAAATCCGAAGATTTATTACTAAAGTTCTTCGGATTAAAATTAACATGAAATGATTATTTAGTTTTATCTGCCTTTAAAGCTTATTTTTGATATGTTTTTGTACTCAGGTGCCGTTGCTCCGTATATACTTTTTACATATTTTTTTACATTTTGGACAGTATCATACAACCCTGTATTGTTTGCATACAAAATGGTATCTCTTTCTATAAGTTTGGTATTTAACAATGCTTCTGTTTGATTTACCATTTGTGTTGTACTTACCAGTGTTGCATGGTAGGTGTTTAAGTTTTCTAACTTTAACTCATCTTCATTAGGCGTATATCCTGTTACGCTTGTTATGATTTGTAATAGTTTTGAAAAATTGTCTGCCAACTGTGTAAATGACTGACGTGATGTTGATACTGTTTTAGTTTCTGTCTCCGGGTTTTCTGTTGGTGTTTTTGCTTTTTTTGTTGCTCCTTGAATGAGCCTGTTTATAGCTTTGGCTTGCTCAAATTGCCCTTCTTCTAAATTGAGTATATCTAAGTGATTTACAATTTTTGTTGTTAGGCTTTTAAGATTGTCAAAGGCTTGTTTTCTGTTGTGAATAGCAATTTTGTTGGTGCTTCTTTTTTCTTCTGTTTCGTTTACAATGGCTAAGGCGTTGTTGTAAAGCGTGTTTAGATTTTCAATTTTTAAGTTTTCAATGGGCGGATTGTAGGACGTGTAAACTGTTACTTGCTCTATTAATTTTTGTAGGTTGGCAACATTTTTTGAGTGCCCTGTTTCATAGGTTTTGCTCATCTTTTTCATTTTTAAAATTTAACAATGCTTAAATGTAGTAGTTTTTATTTTTTAACCACCACACAAACAACCCATTAACACATTTTTAACTTATGTTTGGTTGCTAGTTATTAGTTGGTGGTTGTTAGTTTTTGGTTTTTGGTTGTTTTACGGAAACCCATAAAAAAACAGCCGTTTTATAAGGGTAAACCCTGAGTTAAAAACTAGGGATAACAGGTATTGTATTTTTTAAAAAAAGCCAGTAAGTTTGGCAGGTAAAATTACTGTAACAGCTTAATTACCAAAAACAACCCTCCCCGCTTTAATTGTGTTTTAACTACTTATATTTACGCTAGTATTAATTTAAAAATAACGTAAATAATGAAAAAAGTAGTTATAATTTTAGGTGTGGTGTTTACTATAGGTTTATTAAGTAGTTGTACAGATAATTCACTTGATGATATTGAAAAAAATAGAACAGTTTATAATGTCGATAAAACTAAAATCGTTCGTCCTGGGGAACAAGGAGGAAACTAAAAAAGAATTAAAAGTTAGTATAAGAACTACTGGAAGTATATTAGTTGCCTTATCTGGTTTAATTTTATTTACTGATAAGGTAGCTAACTTCCAATTAGACAACAACTTTGGCTTTCCTGATACTGAAACATTTTTATGGGTTTTATGTCAAAGTTTATCCCCTATTTTAATACTTATAGCCTCTCTATTTAATCCTTACAAAACTTCATATACTATTCCAGTATATATATATTCAGTTCAAATGTATTGGATTTTTCAACCTAATGTAACTTTTGATAATATTTATTTACAAGCCTACGCAATAGGTGCGTGTATTGGGTATTTGTTATTGGCATTTTTAATTTTCAAGATTAATTCAATAAAGAAAAAGCAGGAATTAGAAATGTTACGCTTTCAAAAAGAAGCTAATGAAACCATAGAACTATTAAAAAAAGAAATTTTATCTGAAATAAATTAAACCGTTGTTATGAACAAATTACAAAAACTTATCAATTTAAAATATCAATTAAAAAATAAAAGTATTGATAATATAACTGCATTAAAAGAGCTTCATACTTTAATTAATACAAATGACAAATTAGTTTCAGAATTTACTGTTTATAAGGATGAACTAGATAAACTTTTAAAGATAAAGGAAAAGAAGGCGGATCTTTTAGATAAAATGAATTTTTTAAATGAAAATAGTAATGATATTATGGAGTTTTTAAGTTTAGATGAAGAACAATTCAAAAAAGTAAAAAACTTTGGTTATCAGTTAATATAATTTTTAATGCCCTTCAAGTTTATTTTTTAGTAACTTTTTAAGTGTTTCATTTTTTTCTTCTGCTCTTTTTGAAGCTACCCATATGGCAAAGTTTTCATACTTCATTAACTCCTCTTCATGTAAATAAATGGTTTCTATAACTTTTAAGGCATCTTTTTCTGAAAGTTGGCCTTGAGTATCTGAAACAGTAAGTGTATTTTGCTTAAAAAAATTAATAAGTACCGGAAGTTTTGATTTAGGAATTACGCCTCCATTTTCATAATTATAAATGGTGTTTTTACTTAAACCAAGCTTTTTACCCAGTTCTTCTTGAGATAAATTTAGTTTTTTCCTATTCTGTTTTAATTCCTCTCCAGTCATGTAACACTTTATAACTATTATTAATTAATAAAAATCACAATATTTTGATTTTTTATTTGTGTAATCACAATATTGTGATTATATTTGTCTCATCTAAAACAAATATAGTTAAATCAATACGATTAGCAACAGTACTTATTACGTACTGCGGTGAAAAATATTGCCATAAACTAACTTATTAACAACAAAAAGTAAATGAACTAAAACACCTAAAATTAATACTACTAATACAATTTTTAATTACGAATGATGAATTATCTATTTTCAAAATAAGGTACTGTACTAATGTAAATTAGTTTTATATGAAAAATATACTTGTACCAACGGATTTGTTAGCAGATGTATGTGAGTGATTTTTTGAAATACCATGATGCGGGGGCATTGTGTATTTTACCCCAAGGTTAGTGTTTTATAAATTAAGAAGGGGTTTGTAAAACTTAACTAACCTTAATTTTCCCTTGACCTACCAACCTTAGGCGTGTTTACGGTTAGGACGCGCCTTTGTGTTGGTTAATTTACAGAATTATGAATTATGAATTATGAATGATGGATTGTGAATTATGAATTGGAGGTACGGAATTTACTTTGGTTATCACCCGTAAAACGTAATTATACAAACATTACCTATATACTGTACTCGTACCAAAAGTATGTAAAAACCTTACTAAAAGTAAGTCGTTGACTTACTGCTTTTATTTTTTAACCCCATACTTTTAACAAAAAAATTATTAATTAAATTTAAAATTATGAAAAATTTAAAGAAGCTTTTTAACCTATCGGTTATTTTAGTAACCTTGCTATGTACATTAAACAGTTGTAAACATGAAGAACAAATAGTTACACCTCCTGCTAAGGCTGTTACTACAGAATCTACCTCTACCTATGCTTATAGAAAAAAAGAAAAACTACCCGAAATTTTACATGTTTTTGAACCTATTTTAACTCACGCCTCGGTAAAAGCACAACTTAATTCTGCTTTATACACCAAAACGCCTGCCATGGAATTGACTGACTTACAGGGCAGCAAAACCTACAGTATACTTTTACCTTTAAAAAATACCAGTGATTATGAGTTTTATAATTGGGTTATAGAGAAAAAGAATGACGACACTTTAAGCACCCCTTATGTAAAAAAATACACTACGCCGTATAAAAAAACTACCTTACATAAAGTAGTTAATAATACATGGACGATACAAACCTATACCGTAGGTGAGTTTTTAAGTAAGATGGATGGCACTTTAAAAAGAGGGGGTGAAACCCCTTGTAGTGAGGTTACTATTGATGATACTCAATCTTCTTTTTCTTTAAGTGACCCAGACGGTACTGTTGCCAATTATTTTTCACCCAGTGGTAATTTAATTAAAATAAACACTTCTTTTACCCCTGTTAAAATTAAATCTTTTCTTTGCGTTACTACTGTAAAAACAGTTAATTATAGTTGT
>NZ_JBOCUK010000046.1:0-19769 GCF_050606265.1 Tenacibaculum sp. TC6
ACAAAAAACCAGAGAAGCTAGCCTCTCTGGTTTAAATAATATTTTTTAAATCTGTCAACCTATTTTAGGACGACTCAGATTTTAAATGTAACCACCGGTAATTTACTGTGGTTTGCAATATCTTCAGAAATACTACCTTCAAAAAAGTGTGCTATACCTTTTCTGCCGTGTGTTGCTAGAGCAATAATATCTGCCTTACTGTTATTTGCGTAGTAAAAAATACCTTCTTCAACAGAATAATCAGCAATAATTTGTACGTTTTTAACAGCATCAGCACCTTCATTAGTTTTTGTAAAAAACTTCTCTATTTTTTCTGTTATTTCCTGTGTACTTTTAAACCTGGATGTAGGAGTTATCACATATACCAACTTTAATTCAGTTCCAAGAGCATTAAAAAACGTTTTAGCTTCTTGGTAAGGCTTCAAATCATCATCTGAGAAATCACAAGCAAAAACAGCCGTTTTAAAATCATTTTCAATAGGATGATTTTTTACCACAATAACCGGAACATGAGAATACCTAATAACTTTCTCGGTATTAGATCCGATAAACATTTCTTTAATACCACTCGTTCCTTGAGATCCCATAATAATTAAATCAGCATCTTCTTCTCTGGCTAACTGATCTAATTCACTAAAAATCTTAAAGTGTTTAATAATAGGAGAAACTTTTACACCAACTAAATAATCTGCTTCTAAAAAATCTGAAAACCTTTTTTCTGCCATTTTATACAAAAACATAGTTTGTTCTTGTAAATAGGCTTCAGATTGTGAAGCAATAGCATTAGAAAGTTCAAGCATATGTACAGCTATAACTTCTGCATTATGTTTTTTTGCTAAACTGGCAGCTGATTTTAAAGCATTTTCTGAATAAGTTGAAAAATCAACTGGAACAATTATTTTTTGCATAATTAATAGTTTTTGATTGATGCTCTAAGTTAGTTCTTTTAATATTGTAAAAACATGATTTTTATCAGACTTAACAGTAAATTTATTTTTAATGGCAACCTTTTACCGGTTGTGTAATATTTGATACTGTTTCAGCAGGAGAAATATATGGAATATTGAGTCCTAAACCTCTGATAATAAACAAGAGTCCGATAACAACCACTACATAAGGAATAGCTTTTTGAATTTTTTTTCGGATAGCAGGTGTTGTAAAATTACCTAAGTATACAACAGAAGTCATTAAAGGAATGGTACCTAAACCAAATAAAAACATATATAAGGCACCATATAAAGCATTTGAGGTAGTTAATGTCCCAAAAACTGCCATGTAAACTAAACCACAAGGCAAAAAACCGTTTAGGAAACCGATGGTAAAAAAGGTATCATTTCCTTTCTTTTTTAATTCACTACCTAAAGCAGTTTTTACTTTAAAAATTAATTTATTGATAGGGTTAGCAATAAAAGTTAGTTTGCCGGCTACTTTAGGAAGTAATACCATAAGAATCATGATGAGTCCAACAATTATTGAAAGTTGTTGTTGAAACCCAAAAAAGTAAAACCCTTTACCTAACATTCCAAAGAGGAGTCCAATTAAACTGTAGGTAAACAGTCTGCCTAAATGGTAGCTGGTAATTTGGAAAAATTGCTTTACCGGATTATTTCTCTGAACAGGCAACATAAAAGCAATTGGGCCACACATGCCTATACAGTGAAAACTACCCAACAAACCTAATATGATGGCAGAAAGTAGCATTAGTAAATTAGTTCTTCTTTAAATAAATAATCTTTACCTTCGTATTCCCAATTTATTGTAATGTTCCAGCGACCACCCAATAAACGTTTCTCAGGCACGAGCAAGTATGTATTGGAAAGCGAAAGTGGCAATTCGAAATCCAGTTGTTTATTAGATGGTCTGTAAAGGAACACTTTTCCCTTAATTTTTTGATAATCAAAATCTTTTGGGAAGTTAATAATTAACCCTTCTTCTGACTTTTTAATGGTTATGTTGTTTTTTAACTGCTTAGCATTTTGAGCAGCTTCAATATTATTTTGAAATTCAAGTTCTTTTTGATAGTATTTTTCAGTTACTAAATCATGATTGTACTTTTTATCGGTACTCATAGTTATTACGAAATACATAATAAAACCAATAAAACCTACTATTACTAGTACTATACCCGTGCCCCAATTTAATTTCATAATTTCTTGTTTTTAATGTATTGTAATAAAAGCAATACAACTGATTTGTTATCGGTAACTTCTTGGTCCTAAGAAGTTGGTTGTTGTTGTTTCAATAAGTTTATCGCCACTATAAACCCCTATTCTTATTTTTTCTTTTTCTTGTTTCATTTGAGATTGATGTAGTTCTATAAATAAGGTACCTTCAGCTAAACCTTGTTTAGGAACTTCAAAGTTTTGATGTGTTACTGTTTCTATTTTTCCTTTATGTGATAAAAGTTTGTAACTAACATCTTCTATTGTATGTGTGGTTTTATTAATAACTTTATAGGTATAAATATTACTAATAACATCACCTTCTTTATGCTGATATAATTGTCCCGGTAATCTTAAAATGGTCGCTTCAACATCGTTACGTAAAAACAGCATACCAATAAGCACACTTATTAAAATAGCTAATACAGCAGTATAGCCTTTTATACGAGCAGTGAATTTAAATGGTGCCTTTTTACTAATGTTTTCTTCACTAGCATATCTAATAAGACCTGTAGGTAGCCCTACTTTTTCCATCATATGGTCACACTCATCAATACAGGCTGTACAGTTTACACATTCTAATTGAGTTCCGTTTCTAATATCAATTCCGGTAGGGCATACGTGTACACATTGCATGCAATCAATACAATCTCCTTTACCTGTTGCAGCTCTGTCTTCGTTCTTTTTAAATTTAGCTCTTCCGGTTTCTTTTTCACCTCTTACATAATCGTAGGCTACATTTATTGTTTTGTTATCGAGTAAAACCCCTTGTAACCTTCCGTAAGGACAAGCAATAATACATACTTGCTCTCTAAACCAAGTAAAAATAAAGTAGAATACACCTGTAAAGATTAATAGAGATATTAAGGTGCTAACATGATCAGAAGGATTTCCGGTTATGTAACTGATTAGTTGATCTCCACCAATTAAATAGGCTAAAAATACGTTAGCAATAATAAATGAAATGATAAAAAACAAACTCCATTTCAAAATTCTTTTTCTAATTTTTTCAGCTTTCCAAGGTTGTTTGTCTAACCTCATTTGTTTTCCTCTGTCTCCTTCAATTAGATATTCTATTTTTCTAAAAACCATTTCCATAAAAATGGTTTGAGGACAAATCCAACCACAAAATATTCTACCAAAAACTACGGTAAATAAGATGATAAATACCACACCTATAATCATTGAAATAACGAGTAGGTGAAAATCTTGAGGCCAAAAAGGAAAACCAAAAATATTAAAGCGTCTTTCTAATACATTGAACAGTAAAAACTGGTTACCGTTAATTTTTATAAACGGAGCCGTTAGTAAAAAAGCTAATAAAAAGTAGCTCACATAGGTTCTGTACTTGAAAAATTTACCGCTGGGTTTTTTAGGAAAAACCCAAGAACGTTTACCTTCACTGTTTACAGTACTTATGCTATCTCTAAAATGTTCGTTCTTGGGAGTTTCCATATTAACTAATAAATAACAAAATTGTGTTAACTATTTACTACTTATTTTCTTCTGTTTGTTCTTCTTTTGGTGTTTCTTCTGTTGTTCCGGTTTCTGTAGCTTTTTCAGTAGCAGCAGCTCCGGCTTCCTCATATAAATCTCCTTGAGGTTCTTTTGCTTTTGCTGGTGTAGTACCTTGTAAAGACAATACGTAACTAGCTACTTTTTGTACATCGGCAGGTTTTAGTGTTTTTTCCCAGGCAACCATACCTTTACCATCTCTACCTCCTTTAGAAATAGTTCTGAAAACATTTTTAATACCACCTCCTAAAATCCAGTATTTGTCGGTTAAGTTTGGTCCGATACCACCACCACCATCTTGCATATGACAGGCAGCACAGTTTAGATTAAAAACAGCTTTTCCTCTACTTAAAGAAGCCTCATCTGTAAGAGCTACTACGGTTTCCATATCAATAACAGCATCTTTAGAGGTAGCTCTGAAAGCATCTAATTCTTTTTGAGCCTGAGCAACTGCTTTTTCATATTCAATTGTTTGGTTGTCACCGTTAAAAATGTGGTATCTAACTAAATATACAACACCAAAAATAATAGTAGCGTAGAACATGTATAACCACCATGGCGGTAATGAGTTGTCTAACTCTTTAATACCATCATAATTATGGTCTAATACAATTTCTCCTTCTTCTTCAACTGCTTTGGCTTTCGTCCATTTTTTTAGAAGTTCTTTTGCCCAAGCCCAGTTGTCTACTTCTTCAGGGTTAATGCCCTCTTTTTCCATTTGGAGCTCTTCAGCCTTTTTTAACGCTACTATGTTAACCAATTCTTTTAAAAGTATAACAAGAATTAAAGCAACAATGGCAATCCAAACTAACGGATTTTCATACAGGCTAAATGGGTTTTCATATGCGGTTATTGCTTTTATGATGGCAAATGCTGTTACCCCAATAAAAGTGATATATGCTAATGATTGAAAATATTTTTTCATCAGAATTTTGTTTTACTAGTTATCTAACGGTAAGTGGCTTACCTTATTTATATATTCTTTCTTGGCGGTAAACACCCACCAAAACAACACTACAAAAAATGTAAAGAAAATAGTTAATGAGATAATTGGGTAAATTTCAACTCCCGTAATACTCTCTAAGTGGTTTTTTACAAATTTTAACATGATTTCTAGTTTTTAGCACTTAATTGATCTTCTACATCTTTAACTTTAATATCCGTACCTAATCTTTGTAAGTAAGCAATTAAGGCAACAATTTCTCTATCTTTCATTTCAATGAAATTTAAACCGTTTTCTTGAGCATACTTTTTATCAGCCTGGTATGTTTTGGCAAAGTCAGGGTCTGCGTGTAAATTTTCTTCAATCTTTTTACCCTGTTCTTCCATATTAGTTTGAGCGTTAGCAATGTCGTCTTCTGTGTAAGGAACTCCTAAAGTTACCATTGCTTTCATTTTTCCTTCCGTGCTAGATCTATCTAATTTATTTTTCAATAACCAAGGATATCTAGGCATGATAGATCCCGGAGAAGTACTTTGCGGATCATACATGTGGTTTAAGTGCCAGCTATCTGAATACTTACCACCGATTCTTAATAAATCCGGTCCGGTACGTTTACTACCCCATAAAAATGGATGGTCATATACAAATTCTCCTGCTTTTGCATATTCTCCGTAACGTTCAACTTCACTTCTAAACGGACGAATCATTTGTGAGTGACAGCTTACACAGCCTTCACGTATATAAATATCTCTACCTTCTAATTCTAGCGCTGTATAAGGTTTAACGCTGGTAATAGTTGGAATGTTCGATTTTACTAATAAGGTTGGTATAATTTGAACAATACCTCCAATTAAAATAGCTATGGTAGCGTAAATGGTTAATTTAATAGGTCTTCTTTCTAACCAAGTGTGCCAAGTTTCACTAGAAGTTCTGTATTTAGAAACCTTACTTAAAGCAGCAGCTTCAGCTAATTCATCAGTAACATTACTTCCAGATTTTACAGTTTTAATAACGTTATAAAGCATTACCAAAGCACCTAAGATGTATAAACTACCACCAATAGCACGCATCCAGTACATAGGTATAATTTCGTTTACAGTTTCTAAGAAGTTACCGTAAGTTAGTGTACCATCCGGGTTAAATTGTTTCCACATAGAAGCTTGAACAAAACCGGCAACATACATTGGTAAAGCATACATAATAATACCTAAAGTACCAATCCAGAAATGGAAGTTAGCTAAACCTGTAGAGTGTAATTTAGTTTTAAATAAACGAGGTATTAACCAGTATAACATACCAAAGGTCATGAAACCATTCCAAGCTAAAGCACCTACGTGTACGTGAGCAATAATCCAATCACTAAAGTGAGCAATAGCATTTACATTTTTTAAGGATAACATTGGACCTTCAAAAGTGGCCATACCATAACCGGTAATAGCTACTACCATAAATTTTAATACAGGATCGATTCTTACTTTATCCCAAGCTCCACGAAGTGTTAATAATCCGTTAATCATACCTCCCCAAGAAGGAGCAATAAGCATAACAGAAAAAGCAACACCTAAATTTTGTGCCCAGTCAGGTAATGAGGTATATAATAAGTGGTGAGGTCCTGCCCAGATGTAGATAAATATTAATGACCAGAAGTGTACAATAGATAATCTATATGAATATACCGGTCTATTTGCCGCTTTAGGAACAAAGTAGTACATTAAACCTAAAAAAGGTGTTGTTAAGAAAAATGCTACCGCATTGTGTCCATACCACCATTGAACTAAAGCATCTTGTACCCCCGCGTACACAGAATAACTTTTTAAAAAGCTTACAGGAAGTTCTAAACTGTTGAAGATATGAAGCACAGCTACGGTAACAAAAGTTCCTAAATAAAACCAAACGGCTACGTAAAGGTGTCGTTGTCTTCTTTTTAGAATTGTCCATATCATGTTTACCCCAAAAGCAACCCATACTAAAGCAATGGCAATATCAATAGGCCATTCTAATTCTGCGTACTCTTTAGAGGTCGTAAACCCTAATGGTAATGTTATAGCTGCTGCAACAATAATTAATTGCCATCCCCAAAAATTAAAGTTACTTAAAAAATCACTTGCCATTCTTGCTTTTAATAACCTTTGTAGTGAGTAGTACACTCCGGCAAAGATGGCGTTACCCACAAAGGCAAATATTACGGCATTGGTATGTAGCGGACGTAAACGACCGAAACTTAACCAAGAGATTCCGTCAGTAATATTTGGGAATAAAAACATAAAAGCCAGTAGCAAACCAACTGAGAAACCTACGATTCCCCAGAGTAAGGTTGCATAGATGAATTTTTTTACGATCTTATTATCGTAATAAAATTGTTGCATTTCCATAATCTATCTGAATTTAATATCTATTGTTAGTTGTTAATATTTGTTTCTTCTTTTACTAGTTCATCATCAAACAGCATACGCACGGAAGGCGTGTACGAATCATCATACTGTCCATTTTTTACAGAAACAATAAATGCAATAAAAAAAATAATTGCCACTAAAATGCTTAGTGAAAGTAATAAGTAAATAACGCTCATATCTTGCCTGATAATTATATGTCAAAAGTAACTTTGAAAGAGAATTTAAAATATGATATTTATCATGTTTAAAAATTTCTTGATTTTTTTACCACTAAAGTAATTTTCATAGTTGTAACTTATTGACTTAGTGTATTAAATGTACATTAAAAAAATGATGAATAAAAATTGATTATAAAAGTTGTGAAAAATAAAAAGTATAAAAGGGTAGAGGCTGAGTTTTAACTATTATGGTAATTGATAAAAAGCGGACGCTTAGCTTTATATTTCTAAAACTCTTTTATCTACATTTTTATTGATTTTATCATATATGTAGAGTTACAGAGCTAATATCTTCTTCAGAAAAAATAATAGATTATACTTTTACCGTTAAAATATACCTTGTTAAATAAGTCCCCCCCCGAACTTGATTTTTATATGAGCTCTTAATACGAGCTCATTTTTTATCGATGATTAATAACCACTTATCGATAGTAAATGGTATATCGCCTTAATTTAGAAAAGTTTTGATTAACAATGTGTTACTTTAGTAACGTAGTTTAGAAGTAATAATAGCGTGATGGTAAGAAGTATTAAAATGGTAACCTGTTTTAGTACTTCTTATTTTTTTATAAAAAGGTAAAAAAAGTCTAGAGTTATTAATTAGCTCAATTCTTTATAAGATAATAAAACAGAGGTTATTGAAAAGGTTAAATATATTTTAGTACTTTGTTTTTTGAAAGCTATATTTGATAGCAGCTTAAGAGAGGTAAAATTATTTTTGAAAAAAAAGTTGATGAAAAGGCTATCTAGTTAAAGCAAGCAGAAACTGTTGCTCTGTAAAACTAGCAAGCAGAAGTTAGTATAATATCTAATTTATTTATGGTTTTATATATAGCTGCTTCAAATTCATTTTCGTTAGAATAAGCTAAAATTCTAGATGCAGGAGTACTTATTCTAATTCCGCAATATTTTTCATTAAGGTTATCAGTGTCAATTTTAAAGAAAATATCTGTTTTTTTTACAAACGGATATTTAATTAGTAAATGCTGAAGCTTAATAAGAGAAAACTTTTCAAGTTGGGCGTTTGTGTTTTCAATATTTATATAGTCAAAAGTAATATGCATCCTTATCAGTTTTTAAAATTAAACTCTTTTAAAAGCTAATTCATTTGTTTGAATTCATATTCCTTTAAAAGAGTTTAATGTTTTTAATAGTTGATTACTCGGTTTTCATTATCATAAAGATAAATGATGAATAAATGATTAGTAGTTTCTTTTTGTTGGTAGATTACATTTCAATGCTTTCAAATACGGCATATTCTACACCATTAGAAACATGATCATAATACTCTACTACAAAATCGTTGCTTTTATTAAAATATCCAACCCCATTAAATTCATCACCGGTAATAATATAAAACCCATTGTTTTTAGATTTATAAGCTCTGGCAGAGTTCACTTTCTTATCATCAATTCTATAAGTAATTAATACATTGTCATTATCTATAAAAAAGTCATATTTTTTTCCGTTATGGTTGAAATATTGAATTTCGGTAGATTTATCATAAAACGGATCCATATCATTATCAATCATAACAGTTTTCTCTACCGTTACCGGTGTTTCTATACGATCTTGATTTAATTGATGTTTTTGATTCGGATCAAATTGAGTTCGTTGAGTTTTTTCGGTAATAACTTTTACTTTAGTTTCATAAGCTTCACCTTTTTCATTGACTCTTACTGTTTTTTTTACTTTAGATGTTTTCATAACATCAGACTGTGCATTTACGGTTACAATAGCACATAAGAAAAGAATGCTTAAAGTTATTTTTTTCATTTTATTCATGATATTTAAATTTTAGGTTATCAGTACTTTTTTTAAGATGCTACTTTTTTACATCTATTGTATTAAGGTACTTTTATAATGTAAGCACCTCTAATACTTTTAAGGAGTCTTGTATAGGAATACAATAACTACACGGCAAAGTTATATAGGTAAAAGAGTTTCTCTTAACTCAAAACAAAAAGAGATTTGCTCATATACATTAATGGAAAGAGTTGTATGAAGTAGTTGTATAGTGTTACCTATGATTAAAGTTTTATTCTATACTTTATTATTTATAAGAGAATGATAAGAGTTTCGGAGCTAAAAACTTTCTATGTTTTTACTGCTAAAATTGCTTAGTAATTTTTAATTAAAGAAAAAGCTAACGATTATTATACGAACTGAGTATTCATTTTATATGAGCAAATATAAAAATGAAATGAACTAAGAGCTTATGAGCGTGCTTGTTACTTTTGTACACATATTAATCATAGTAGCATAAGTTTCTCAATTAAATTTATGCTATTATCATAAAACAATATTAGTATGAAACAAGGACGTGAGAATTTCGAGATTGTAAAAAACAAACCAGAATCAAAGAACAGAAATTACATTTTTAAAAATGATACTATTACTAAAGTAGGTTTTTACATTGTAGTTACCGTATTAGTTGTAGGATTTACCTTTGTAGTACTATTTGGTAAGGAGCTACTTTAAAATTATTGCCTGTAAATAAAAACTCTTAAAAGCTCACATGGTAATAGTTATGAAGTTAGATGAGTTAAGATTTAACTTGTTTGAGTTAACAGAAAATTAAAAACTGAAATATTTTTGTTTTAGATAACTAAACCTTATGCTTATGAGTTTTTTAGCAAAAGATAACAGACAATTACTTTATATATATTCATGTGAGTCTAACTTTGGTAGAGAAATGTTAGCCTACGCAAAAAGTATCGATAAAAAAATACAGACCATTGACATTTGTAATGAAAATATTTCACAAACAATATGGTTAGAAATTGCCGATATGATTGGGGTGTCATTAGGAGAATTATTTTCACCGGAACATCCTAACGCTAAAGATGTTGGTAATGCTACAGACTTTTTAGTGTCTGATTGGTTAAAAATAATTAAACATACCCCCAGTTTACTGCAAAACCCAATAGCTATTAATTGTAATAGAGCTATACATATTAAAGAAAAATCAGATATGATGATTTTTTCTGAAAAACTTAATAATGATATTCATTAATGTGTAAAGAAATATGTTTGTGTTTGGCGTACAGTGGAAAATTCGAGAGAATTTTTCATTGTAGCCATTCATAAGCTATATAAACAAGACACTTAGGTATTTAAAAACTCCCATATAATCCCCAGCTAGCGCGAGCATCCTTTGCTCGTGACGAGTAAGAGTAAGCAATTAGAAATTAAATTTTAAAATAAAGATAAAAGCCACGTTATAGACAATTATAGCGTGGTTTTTTAGTTTTAAGAAAGTTGTTTTTTAGCTTCTTTTTGAAACACAAAAGTCTTTAACATAGTTTTATACTGGTAATGTCTTCTTGGGTTAAAAGGTTTTCAAAATAAGAAACAACGATTATACTGTAAAGATTGTAGATTGTATTTTCAGGAAGAGTATAGATATCAAGCTTATAAATCAGATACAAATGACTTCATTAAGGTTTACTAAAATAAAGTTGTGGTGTTAGAGGAATTTCTAGAGTATTACACATTTCTAAAAATACCGTTTAATCAAGAATGTTAAAGATTAGTAAACAAATTAAAACACCATGCTTTAATCGTTTTACGGGTAAGGTTGAGATTGATAAGCTATTTATAAAAATAACTAAGTGTTTTTTAAATAAGTACAATTAATCTAAGAGATACCAAAATCAAAAGGGTTCAGATAAAAATCTAAACCCTTTACATCAACAATCAATCAACCGTGACCTTACTTAACTAACTATTTTTTTTACTAAACTATACACTCCGTATTTGCTTAAAGCTTTTAATGCCGTTTCTATCCAATTAGGAAAAGACAAATCATCTTTAAGCTGATGTTTGATAATTTTTAACTCCTCAATAGAAATATCACGCTGTAAACGCAGTCTTTTTAATTCTTTTTTTATCTCATCGTTATTATTATATATGCTCTTCATCATCAAAAAAGTTTTTAGAAAGGTTTTTAATAATACTGTTTTCAATAGATTTACGTAAAATGTATGTAATTATGGCAAAAACTACATATAGTAAAGCCACTAATAAATACCCTAAGGTTTTATTATTTAAATAATCACTGATTACGTTTGACAAAGCAACGGCTATGAAAATAAAGGCGATTAATAAAAATAAACCTATAATAGTTGCTTTAACAAGTAAACTTATTGAAAGGGTTACTACTTGAAAAGTTTTGAGTTTATAATATTGCTCAGAATTTTTCAAAAATGTTTCGCCTTTTTTTACAGCAGTATTCGTTGTATGTTCTAAGGAGTTAAAAAGTGCCATTATTTAGAAGCTGTTTGTAATTTTTTATTTTTCTCTTTTAAAGCTTTTAATTTACTTTCTAAAGAAGAAATAATATCGTCTGCTTTATAACTGGCATCAGTTACAATGGTATCTATTTTTTCTTCTAACGTATGACTTTTAGATGCAACAGCTTCTGAAACACTATTTCTAATATCAGATGCTTTAGTAGCTAAGGTATCTTTTAAATGATCTGCTTCAGCAGCTAATGAGTCTTTAGTTTCGCTTACTTTATCGGCAATTTTCTGTCTTGTTTTGCTACCCTTGTCCGGAGCAAATAAAATACCTAAACCGGCACCTATGGCCGCACTTACTAATAATCCTATGGTGTTATTGCTATTCATATTTTTTATTTTTAAGGTTACTAATTTATTTCTACAACAAAATTAGCAAGGAAGGCTTTTAAAGATTAACTCTATTGAAATAATCATTAACTCATTTGTGTTTTTTGAGTTAAAAGTGTGATAAACAAAACTATTTTAACAAATAGCTATAGAATCTCTAAAAAAATAGAAATGACGTATTTTAATGAAAGAAGCCCAAACTAAAAAAGCAACTTGAAACGTCAAGTTGCTTTTAATAATTCGTACTCTGTAATTTTATATCAAACTCTATTTAATTACTCTACTAATATTGATTTTTGCTCAAAGGTATCCCAATAATAAGCATCGTTTATCACTACTTTTAAAGCAACAATATGTTCATCTTTTTTCCCGTTTTCATACCATTTCACGTCCTGTTCATCCCACAAAACATCAATTACTTCTTCCGTGTCAAAATGAAATCCCTGCCCGCTTATAGATAAATATTCTTTATCTGTATTGTTAACAAATGTTAGTAACACATTATTATTGTTTTTAATGTTGTTATAATGCTCAGACTGTTTATGTGATAAAAACCAAATAGCATTATTACCTTCAATTGTTTTTACGGTCATTGGGCAAACTGAAGGATTTGTCATATTCAAAGAACTAATTAACATACAGGTAGGATTGTTTATCAAAGTTGATTGAATTTTTCCTACGGCATTTTTACATGCCAATTCGTTAATTTTTACCATGTCTATAAAAGTTTTTTTGCCATTACAAAGATGAAAAACAATTAAAGCTTTGGTTAACTCAAATCAATTTTTAAGGTGCTCATTTGCTTTTACAGGTTAATTTTTTATATGAGCTAATGTTTGAATTGTTTGCGTTAAAAACCAAGTAGCAATCTGAAGAAATTTGCAGTGTAGGTGATTCATTCATCACAAAAAACTAAGTAGTAACCTTAAAATATATTTATTATGGAAATGTTTTCAAAAAGCACAGAAAATAAGTTTAACGATTTATTAGAAAAAGCATATGATGCAGAAAAAGGATTTAAAAAAGCGGCTAAAAATGTTGATAATGCAACCCTAAAAAACTTTTTTACTCAAAAAGCATTAGAAAGAGAAGGGTTTAAAAATGAATTAAGAAATGAGTTGTTAGCCAACGGATTAGAAATTAAAGAAGATAGCGGAAGTGCTACCGGCTTTTTACACAGAGCTTGGATGGATACCAAAGCGTTATTTTCTACAAATGATGAAGAGTCTGTGTTAGAAGAAGTAAGAAATGGTGAAAAAGCAGCTTTAGAAGATTATGAAGATTTGTTAGAAGATACCTCTTTACCGGCATCTACAGTAAACGTACTACGCAAACAACGTAATGCTATTGAAAGTAGTTATAACAGAGCAGATTATTTTGAGAGAATTAAATAATAGATTGCTATACTAAAGAGCTAAAAGCTACCTTATAAGGTGGCTTTTTTTAATGAACAATAACTTTTTTCTTTACTAATTCCTTTTTAATTTCTCTCCAAAACCAAATCTCAGATTCCGTAGTTTTTTCTGTTAACGATTCTAACATTAACAAGGTTCGTTCAAACTGTTGTACATCTTCAGGGTCAGTTGCAGATGTAGTAACATCCTGAAAAATCATTCCCCAATCTTTATATAAAGGCTCTTTAGCATAACTGGTAGCTGTTAGTGTTACATTATAATGCCTAGGATCACGTTTAATTTGCTCATAAAGCTCTAAAACAAGCGCTTCATTTCCTTCTAAAATTTGATAAAACTTTTGATTGTACAGTAATAAACAACCCGAAATTTTTAACTGATGATTGTTTTGTTCAGAAGACTTTAAAATAGCGTAAATATCATCATCAGCTAAGGTTTCAATAGCTTCAGAAGTATAGGTTAGTTGGTATATCATAATAGCTGGCAAATTAAAGCTAAAAACAAATACAAAAAGTACAAAAAAATACTCAGTTTAATATTTTTCAGCCGTAAAATATTTTTTAAAACATACGGTTAGTTATAGTACTTTTGTGCTAATATAAATTTGTATGAAAATAAGTCTAAAGTTTGATAGTAATGCAACCCTAAAATCTTTTTTGAAACATCATTTAAACCGTTTTAATCTAGAATATACCATACATAACATTCAGGAAATACAGTTTACAAAAGAATTATCACTAGCCCAAAAAATGGAGTTACAAGAATTACTAACACCTTTTGGAATTGAAATAGTGAATGATTTGAACTTAGATATTATTCAACGTATAAAAATTTGTATAGATGATATGTTAAGTGATGAAGAAGCAACAAGAATAAATACGTCTGATTATTTATCAGATAAATTAAATTATTCGTATTCTTACTTATCTAACTTATTTTCTGAAGCAACTTATACTTCTATAGAAAATTATATAATTTTACGAAAAGTAGATTTGGTAAAAGATTTTTTAATAACAACCAATCTAACTTTAACAGAAATAGCCTATAAATTAAATTATAGCAGCGTGGCTCATTTATCAGGTCAGTTTAAAAAAACAACTGGATTAACCACTTCTGCGTTTAAAAGAATTATAGAAAAACGTAACCAGTTAACTACTAACTAAACATGACTAAAAAGCCCTTAAACGTAATTTTAACAGATGATGATTTAGATGATCGTTTGTTTTTTGAAGAGGCAATTGAAGAAATTGAGGTAGCAACAAAGCTTACCACATTTAACCATGGTCAACATCTTATGGATTATCTGCATAGCAATGAGGCTGTTTTGCCGGATTTAATTTTTTTAGACTTGAATATGCCCATAAAAAACGGAATGGAGTGTTTGACGGAAATAAAAAGAACCCCTAAATTGCAAAACATTATTGTGGCTATATATTCAACATCTTCATCAGAAGCAGATATTGAAGAAACCTTTGTAAACGGTGCCAGTATTTATATAAATAAACCGGAAACTTTTAAAGAACTAAAAAAAGCCATAGAAAAAGTATTACAAATTAATTGGCAATACCATACTTCTAACCTTAAAAAGGAAAATTTTTTATTAAGATTATAAGTTAATGATTCGTACTAAAAAGCTTTTAACAACTAAAATATATGTATTACTATCTGTATTTGCAGTAGGTACTTTAGTTGCTGTATTTTTAGTATCGTATTTATTTTTTTTAAAATTTGAAAGCTCTGTAGAAGAATCAACCGCGGTATATGAAGAGTTTATAAAGTTAGATGAACTTTCAAAAAAATATAAAATATTAGAAGAAGAACACCTGCAGGCATCGTTACTAAAACAAAAAATGAATGCCAAAAAGGTACAGGCTGTTAACAATCATATAGATAGTATTATTAATCACCTGCGTTCTAATTTTAAAAATGATGACATTCAGTTATCAAGAATAAAAGACATATCCTTAAAACAACAACAACTTTTTGATGTTTTTTCGGTAACCGATTCTACCACCTACATGTCTAGAAGAATGATACAAAAAAGGGTAGGAGAAATAGGTAGTTTATTAGAAGAAATTGATTTAATAAAAGAAAGGATAGTTAACTACCAACAGGCTAAAATATCAAAAGCTGCTATAGACAAAAAAAATAAAAATTATTACTTGGCTTTAATGATGATTATTTCATCATTAGTAGCCATTTTATTACTCCTGTTATCTATTTATAAATTATTTATTGATAAAAAAGCCCATACCAAAACCGCTTCTTTTTTAGAAAATATTTTAGAAAGTACAGAAAATATAGTAAACCTTTACCTTCCTGTTTATGACCAAAACTCTGATGTGGTTGATTTTAAAATTGAGTATGCCAGTAAGGCAAATAAACAACTAACTCATTTTGAGATTGATGATATTGAAGGAATGCACGTTACGGAGGTTTTTCCTTTTTTAAAAAAGGAAGGAATACATAAATTAATAGAATCGTTTACAGAAAAAAAGGTTATAGAAGAAATTTCTGAAGTAGTTGTAAAAGGAAAAGAAAGAACGTTACTTACTCGTTTATTCCCGGCAGAAAATGATATCAAAGTTATTATTTCTGATATTTCTAAAGCTACCCAAGATGCCAAGCAATTAGCCAAATTAAATGCAGAGTTATTACTGAGTAATAATTTATTAAAAGAGGCCGAAAAGATTGCTGAAATGGGAAGCTATGTTTGGTATATGGATCGAGATTATACGGTTTTATCAGACAACGTGTATCGAATTTTAGGCTACGAACCGCAAGAATTTGAATCTTCTTCAGAAAAGTTCAGAGAATTTACCCATCCGGAAGATGTGGCCCTGTATGACGCTAATGTTAACGAAGCCTATGAAAATGGAAAACCTGTAAAATTTACTTTTAGAGTAATAACCAAACAAAACCAAATAAAATATATTTATACAAACGGTATATTTAATAAGCATGGTGAAACAACAACCATGATTGGTGTTATACAAGATTTAACCAAACAGGTAGCTGCTGAAAAACAATTGCAACAAAAAAACGCCGAGTTAATTCATCAAAACATAGAGTTAGAATCATTTAACAGAATTGCCAGTCATGATTTGCAAGAACCGTTGCGCAAAGTACAAATGTATTTATCTCGTTTGTCTGAGGCAGAAAACTTATCTGAAAGAAATCAAAATTATATTGAGAGAGCTACAGATGCCAGTAAACGTATGCGTAAACTGATAGATAATTTACTGGCGTTTTCTCGTATTAACCGAAAAACAGATGATTTTACATTGGTTGATTTAAATGAGGTATTACAAAATGTGCAAGACGAATTATCATTAAAAATAGAAGAATCTGAAGCTTATATACAAACCGAAACCTTACCTAGTGTTCGAGGCATAGATTTTCAGCTTAACCAACTATTCAATAATTTAATATCAAATGCTATTAAATATCGTGATACGAATAAAAAGTTGGCAATTCAAATTGTTTCTAAAAAAATTAAAAGCAGTCAAATAGATGAACCTTTTGTAAAAGGACATGAAGCTTACTACCAAATAAAAGTCATTGATAACGGTATTGGGTTTGACAACAATATGCGCGATAAAATATTTGAAATGTTTCAACGTTTACACCAAAAACACGAGTATTCCGGTACCGGTATAGGGTTAGCTATTTGTAAAAAAATAGTAGTAAAACATGAAGGGTATATAACAGCTACCAGTATAAAAGGTAGTGGTTCTGTATTTACGATGTATTTACCGGCTTAACGTTAACTTCTATAAACAGCATTTCATTGCATCTCTTTATTAAAATAGCTAAAAATAGTACCAACGTATGTATTGGTAAAAAATGTACTCTAGTTACAAGAGCAGTATAGCTGTTCTTAAAATTATGTAATACAAACAAAAAATTGTGTAACGTAAAAGATGTGCTGCCGTTAGATCTTTGCTATATAATTTAAAAACTATAAACAATGAAAAAATTAATCAAATTTTTTAGTGTATTTGCGGTAACCTTATTAGTAATGAGTTCATGTAGTAAAAACGATGATCCGAAAGATAATAATTTGTTTGTTGGAACCTATGAAGGTAAAGTGTCTTACTCAAACGATAGTAATGAAATTTCAAATGAAAGCGGTAGCGTTACTGTTACTAAAGTAGGAGATAGCTATAGCTTTATCTTTTCAGATGATATTCCTACTCTGGGAGACTTAGAAATTGAAAAAGGTGAAAACAAATTTGAATTAGATTGGGATGAAGCTAGTATTATTATCATAGATGAGAGTACCCTAAATATAAAAATGGCAAAAAACGGTAAAACATGGAGTGCTAACTGTAAGAGGTAGTACCATGTTAATTTTGAATTGTAAGAGGATGTTTTTTAAAAGCATCCTCTTTTTAGTTTTTATTGATGGCACATCGAGTGGTTTTTCTGAGGTAAAGAAAAAAACTGTATCGAAATGTTGTTATTCTTTTAATTAACGTGAGTTCAACGTAAGAATTTGTAGCAGGCAAAGCAAAGCTTTGCTTTTCTTTTACGCAGAATAATCTGAAAAAGCACTGAAACCAGGAGTAAAACGACGCAGTGTTTTTCAGATGGTTTTAAACGAAGTTTAAAAATTCCTCGTAAAAGTGTCTTTTCTTTTGGTTCGTTTTCTTTGGACAAGCAAAGAAAATGAACAATAAAGATTTGTTAAAATCATAAACGAATCATAAAGATGTAAAACAAAAGTTATATTGAACTTACGTTAATTAAAAGAATAACAATATTTCATATTCGTAATACTAATCAAACTCAGATTATTACAATAAACTTCCTCTAGTTACCTGACAGGTATAGTTAGTGTCTTGTATATTAAGAACTTGTTTAGGTAAAAGTATCGTTAAAAAACAAGATTTCTAAAAATTATATAACACAAAGCAAAAATTGTGTAACAAAAAAGCTTCCTCACCATTGCATCTTTGTAATGTAATTAAAAACGATCTAAAAATGAGTACACTATCTAATGATTCAGATAAACTAAACGCAAAAGTTGGTCGTGTAATTGCTAAGGCAGAATACTTAGCAAAAATACAATCAGAAGCTAATATGGTGGCAAAAGAAAAAAAGCCTTTAGATAAATAAAAATGAAACCATTTTAAAAAACTAAGCCATAACTAAAAACTAAGAAATTATGAAATCAATACATATAAATACCAATTCAGCAGCAAAGACATTTAGCCAATTACAAGAACAATTATCTGCCTCTTATGAAAAATGTTTTAAAGAGCACTGTTTACGTTTTCATAACCCCTTAGGATCAGGTGAAGTACGAGGAATGTTGTTAAAAAACAGTATTTTTTATTTAGAATTTAACGTAACCTTTGAAGAAGATGTTGTGTTACACATAGAGTCAGACATTGATAAAGCCGTAAATTTTGCGTACTGTTCAGAAGGAACCGTTACGCACCAGTTTACCGGAAATACTCAGAAAAATGTTTTAGAACCTTTTCAAACCGCTATTTTATCTAACGTAGTATCGGCTAATAATACCATTTATTTTCCTAAAGATACCTTTGTGAATATTACGCTAATTACGTCATACAAATTAACAAAAGAAGTAAAAAGCAATACGGTACAAGAGCAGTTGTTTGAAACGTTTATTAAAGATAAAAAAGAAAACCACGCCTTTATCAGTTCTTATAATTTAGAAATAGCTGAAAAAATTCAGCAATTAAATGCTATTAAACAAGATGGCGTTGTACGAAGTTTAATAGTTGAAGGAATGGTACATATTATTTTAGCCTTAGAAATACAACAATATAAAAGAGATATTAAAAACACGGCAGTTAATACAGGTAGCTTAACAGTAAATGAAATGAAAGAAATTAAAGAAATTTCAACCTTTATTAAAAACTACCCTGAAGAAGCCACAACGGTAGATGATTTATGTAAAAAAACAGGTATGACGGCTGCTAAATTACAAGAAGGATTTAAGTTAATGCATCATACCACGGTAAACGATTTTATTCGTGATGAAAGAGTTAAAAAATCAGAGCAAATGATTAAAAACAGTGATTTGAATATTTCTCAAATTGTATATTCAATAGGTTTTTCAAGCAGAAGTTATTTTTGTAAAATATTTAAGCAAAAATATAACTGTACACCAACCGAATACAAATCTAGAGTTAAGTTAGCTGCAACAGCATAATATATATCAATCAAAAACGAAATAGGAAGTTATACATAAAATAGCTTCCTATTTTTATTAGCGTATATTTTGGTGTAAAAGCCTCGATTTATAAATAGTTTTACCATTAAGCTACAGATAAACGAATTGTATCTTTTAAAAAAAGTAGGATACCTAAAAAGTAAAAAAAAGCTGTAAATGTGTTGTATTTTTACATCATCAAAAAACCTATCGTAAGATAACATAATACCCCATGAGTCGTCCTAAAATAGGTTGACAGATTTAAAAAATATTATTTAAACCAGAGAGGCTAGCTTCTCTGGTTTTTT
>NZ_JBOCUK010000047.1:0-18760 GCF_050606265.1 Tenacibaculum sp. TC6
TGTGCGCTTTTTCTTGTGTGGACTCGTATTCATAAAATAAGTCTAATTTGTGTCAACTTATTTTAGGACGGGACAGAATTAAAAAAGAAAGGTGAGCATTTGCTCACCTTTCTTTAAATTTTTATTTTATTATTATTTTTTTTACTATACTCTTATTCTTATTTTCCACTTGTAATAAATAAATTCCTGCTTTTATTCCTGAGAAAACCAAATCTTTTGTAAAGATATTAGAGCTATTATCATATATTTTATATTCAATCAATCTACCTCTGATATCGAAAATTTTTAATATAATACTTTCTTTATTATCAACATCAAAAGAGAGGGTAAAGACACCAGAAGAAGGATTTGGGTAAAGTTTAAAATTATTAAAGAGAATATGACTAGATGAAGGTTGGTCTTTTTCTTTAATTTCAATAGAATAGTCTTCAACTTCACCATCAAAATTTATTTCGCATACGGAAGGAGCACCATCACCAGCAAACTTTGTTGATACTCTTAGAGTTGTAGTACCAAGCTTTGCATCATTAGGAATCTCAATATTTAAAGGGCTTAAGCTGGTTTGCCCGTTTGAATTATTAGTAACGGTACCTAAATCGTATTTTTCATTTTCATCAAATTGACAGTTTTGGTTCCAATCTATCCATGCAAAAGTTGTAGATGAATAATCGCCATCAGTATTGGTTTTTATAGTTAATTGATGGTTTTCTCCTCTATTAACTATAGTTGTAATAGCTTTAAAATCATTGTAACCATTATTTTTTGTTAATGTTTGATTTTCAATAGTGTTAAATTTAACATAAGTAGTTCCAGTTTGGTAATCTGTATTTCCAGAAGATTGACATACACCATTAGTTATGGTTAATTTAATATCTAAATTTTTTTCTATAGAAGATGATTTAGCATTAAGTGTAATAATATGTTCTCCATCGGCAACAGTTCCTAAGTTTGTAGCTTTAACTTGGAACGTTCCATTTGATGTAATTGTTGAAGGAGTTATTTGAACTGTTGATCCTGTTGGTTTTTTTGTAGCTGTTAGGGTTACAGTTTCAGAGAATCCATTAGAGGTCGTATAATCAATATCAAAAGTATATTCCGTAACTATGGTGTTGCAAATAAAAGCATCTCCTGTTTTATTAGAAATAGCAAAATCAGGTTTTGAACTAATAGTAAAAGCAGGTGTAATATTATAAAAAATATTATCGGCAGCTTCTATCATAATAATAGCATTATCAGTATCAATAGTTGATGAAGGAAGAGTTATTATTTCTTCACCATCATTATCAACATTTGTAGCTAAGTCATTAAACGTTGTCCCTCCGTCAGTCGAAAGTTTAATGTTTACTTTTTTACAGTTAATAGGAGCTATATTACTTTGTCCTACTACCCAAGAAATTGTTCTGCTGGTATTTTGCGCCCAAGTAGCTTGATTACTAATGGTAAAAGGTATTGCATCAACAACGGTAACTTTTATATCATCTCTTGCGCTTGCACCCCCTCCGGCATTATTATCTCTCACAGTAAACGAGAAATTCATATTTCTGGCTACAGAAGGTAATACTTCCCATTCGGTTGATGTTTTTCCTGCTAATACGGTTGCAAAATTAGGGAAATACCTGTTAGGGACTGTTTTTGAAGGTAAAGACCTGAATAAAGGACCACCTAAATTAGTAGCAATCGGAGGCATAATAGCAATTTCTGTATCTAATTGCTCCCAGTTATAGGTTAGCTTTGAAGTTCCATCAATATCAGTAGCTTGGCCTCTTAATACAAAAGGAGTTGATTTTGGAATACTCACATCTGCACCTGCATTAGTTGTAGGAGGATTATTGTTAGTGTTCGTTTGTACTGCGCAAGAAGCAGTGGTTTGAATCTTATTCCACATTTGTTTTATACTTACAGCATGGAAATGATCATCACTATTTGATTGTACGTTAGGGCTACAGATTCCGGCATATGCCATTATTGATGATCCACTTCCCGGTTCAACAGCTGTACTACCACTTCTGTTACCATCACAAGAATTGTTAAAAGTGTGAGTAGCGCCAAACTGATGCCCTACTTCATGAGCAACATAATCTATATCATAAGGGTCACTTATAGGTTGAGGGCTACCTGTTATTCCTTTACCTTTTTCACCAGAAACACAAACTACACCTAATCCGGCTAATCCACCACCTCCGGTACTAAAAGTATGTCCTATATCATAATTGGCATCCAAAATATTGGTATCACATACTTTTTGACTTTCATCAATTAATGCATTAGCATCAGTATTAGAAAGATTATCAGTATTAGGGTCTAAAAAGATAATTTTATCATTATTATTTACAATAATCATTCTAACAGCTAAATCTCTTTCGTAAATTTGATTTACGCGAGTCATTGTAGTATTCATAGCTGATAAAATAGCTGCTTTTTTAGTAGCATCAGTTGCTGAAGCAGGAACACCTTGATTATTTAAATGGAATTGCGAGTATTCTCCGGTACAGGCAAGAGCTATTCTAAAAGTTCTTAACTTACCGTCATTAGCATTTCTGGCAGCTGTTTTTTTACTAGACAATACGCCTTCTTTTAGCTCGTCAATTTTACATTCAAAATCATTTTGATTTTTTATAAAATCACTTCTTTTATAGGCTATGTATGTTCTATTGTCTTTAGTATGAGGATCTATATAAAATGAATCATGATTCCCAGATGTAATTAATACATGCACACCATCTGTACCCATACTAATTTTAGCAGTTGCTGTAGGATCGTCAATACCGGTTGCTGTGTATGATTTAATAGTAGGAAATTTTTCAGCTAATTTTGATTCAAAGATAGATGTTTCTTGAATTTTAAAACGAGATGATTCTCCGTTAACCCCAGGTAAAGAAATAATAGTAGTATTTAAACCACGTGCTTGTGTATTTAAATGAGTGGTAAATTTGTCTAAGTCTAAAGTAAATAACAAGTAACTTGTTGGTAGTTGTTTTCTTGGATAGACTTTAGTTTTACTTTTAGAGTCATGAAATTCTAATTTTTTCCAGTAATTTTGTGCATTAACCAAAGTAGTTAGAACTAATGCTAAAAAAAGGATGAAGGATTTTTTTTTCATTTGTAATTGTTTAGGTTCTAATTGAAATTGAATTTCCTAATTAGAGTAGGGGTTTAAAGATTAAAATTATGAATAAAAATATATATATAAAAGATTTATTTAAAAAAGATTTTAAAGAAACTTGGGATTTGCAAACCAGTTTGTTAGACGAAATAATAGCATTAAAAAAAGAAAAGAGAAATGGGAATCCTGATGTAGTTACTCCTAATTACTTTCTTTTTGTTGAACACCCTCATGTATATACCCTAGGGAAATCGGGGGATTTGAGTAATTTGTTACTAAATGAAGAGGGGTTGAAAGCTAAAAATGCCACCTTTTATAAAATCAATAGAGGAGGAGATATTACGTATCATGGACCCGGACAAATAGTAGGGTATCCGATTCTTGATTTGGAAAACTTTTTTACAGATATTCATAAATATTTAAGATTACTAGAAGAAACTATAATTTTAACGTTAGCTGAATATGGAATAAAAGGAGAGCGTAGTGAAGGGGAAACAGGAGTATGGTTAGATGTTGGAACTCCTTTTGCCAGAAAAATTTGTGCTATGGGTATTAGGGCAAGCAGATGGGTTACAATGCACGGGTTTGCTTTAAATGTAAATGCTAATCTAGGATATTTTGATAATATTATTCCTTGTGGTATCAGAGGAAAAGCAGTTACCTCTATGGAAGCAGAATTAGGTGAAAAAATTTCAGAAGAAGAAGTGAAACAAAAAATTATTAAACACTTTAAAGATTTATTTGAAGTAGCATCATTTATAACAACAAAAGAGGTTGAATAATCAACCTCTTTTGAATTTCTGTATGGAACAGGTACTTATTTTTTAGCTTTAATATCTAAAGACATTTCCATTAAATCGTTGATAAACTTATCTTTTAATGCAGCATCAAACTTTTTAGAGCTGTAAGTAACTCCAAAATCAGTACGATCTACACTAAATGTATCACTCTTTAAAGTAGCAAACTCACCATCTTCAATAATAGTAGCAGGAATAGTAATGCTCTTAGTTACATCTTTAAGTGTTAAGTTTCCTGTAATGTTTACTTTACCGTCTTTAGCTTCTGAACTGGTAACAACAAACTTAGCTGTAGGAAATTTTTCTACATCAAAAAAGTCTGCAGATTTTAAATGTCCTTCTAATTTTTCTTTACCGTTTCCAGCTTCTAAATCTGAACAAGAAATAGTTGTCATGTCAATAGTGAATTCTCCTGCTTTAACAGTACCGTTTTCAATATCAAAAACACCATTTTGTAGGCTAACAACACCATTGTGAGAACCTGTTGGTTTAGAACCTTTCCATGTAATATTAGACTCTGCTACATTAGCTTTATATGAGTTGATTACATTTTCAACTTTTTGTACTTCTTTTACTTCTTCTTTAGCTTCTACTTTGTTTTTATCATTTTTACATGATACAGCAGCTAAAGCGATAAAAGCAATTGCTAAAATTGATTTTTTCATACGTTACGTTTTAATAATTGATTGAATAACTTTTTTTCTAATTTAGAACAAATGTAAATAAAAAATAGTTTCCGTGGAAATTATTTTTTATTTATTAACTGATTGATAACATAAGCAGCTGCTTGTAAGCCAAATGCAGCAGGCATA
Source organism: Tenacibaculum sp. TC6 (assembly GCF_050606265.1). Lineage (NCBI taxonomy): Bacteria > Pseudomonadati > Bacteroidota > Flavobacteriia > Flavobacteriales > Flavobacteriaceae > Tenacibaculum > Tenacibaculum sp. TC6. Next base: position 4,713 of record NZ_JBOCUK010000047.1, read on the forward strand.
TAACTTATAGTACCGTAATACGATTTTTTATAATTAGCTCCATCTGTTAGCTTTAAACTTTCAGCAATTTGAATTTCATCAGAATATACAGCTCTTACCCCTTTATTAACATTTAACTCTTTCAAACGTTTTCTAATGGTCTTAGCCATTTTACAGTTTCTGGTTTTGCTAATATCTTTGACCTTTACTTTAGTAGCATCTAACTTTCCACCGGCTCCCATAGAGCTAATAATTTTCACCTTTTTTCTACGGGCTGCTACTATTAAATTCACTTTTGGTGTAATACTGTCAATACAATCCAGAACATAATCAAATTCAGGGGTAACAATTTCAAAAGCTCTTTCAGGAGAAATAAATTCTTCTAAAACAGTAAGTTCAATAGTAGGATTAATGTCTTTAATTCTATCTGCCATTACTTGTGCTTTCGATTTTCCTATGGTACTATTTAAAGCAGGTAATTGACGGTTTTTATTGGTTTCATCAAAAACATCTCCATCAACAATTGTCATTTTTTGAACTCCGGCTCTGGCAATAAACTCAGCTGCAAAAGATCCTACTCCGCCTAATCCTACTATTAAAATAGTAGCGTTTTTTATTTTTTCAAGACCTTCATTTTGTACTAATAACTCGGTACGTTCTAACCAACTCATAACGTAAATATTCTATTAAAATTTTTATTTATTTGTTTTTTTATACTTTCTGTACTTTCATTTTTAACGGTGGCAAATGTATTGTAAATGTTTATAATAGACTCTTTTGAATTGTCTGTTTCTAATAAAATATTTTCAACAGGTATTTCTTTACTAATAATTTGAAGTTTTTTATTGGTTAATAAACTGGCGCCTATTGAAAGTGTTATGTTGTTTTTTAATAAATCTTTGGCAACTTGTATATTTTTATTAAATCCGTGAACAATCCAAGGTTGTTTAGGTACTAGTTCTTTTTTTAGAGAAATTAAATCGTTATAAGCTTTTACACAGTGAATGATTAACGGTTTCTTATGAGTTTCTGATAGTTCAATATGTCTTTTAAAAACAGCAATTTGTAATGTATATTCTGTTGAAGTAAGTTTATCTAAGCCACACTCGCCAATGGCTAAACAATTTTTTGATAAAAGTTTTTGGGATAATTGATGAAACTCATTTTCTATGTTTTGTTTTTCAATATACCAAGGATGTATTCCTGTTGAGAAAAAAGTAGTAGGTTCTGGATCACTTGGATAGGTATTACGTATAGAAGTGATGTGCGTATCGTTTTTTATTGAATGAGTATGTACATCAATAAAATTCATAATTACTCTTTATTCTTAGTATCTATAATAATAGTAACAGGTCCATCATTAAGAAGTTCAACTTTCATGTCGGCTCCAAATTGTCCGGTTTGTACTTTTTTACCTAAATCAGATTCAATTTGTTGAATAAATTGTTCATATAAAGGAACGGCTATATCGGGTTTGGCTGCTTTTATATAACTTGGGCGATTTCCTTTCTTAGTTGATGCATGTAGTGTAAATTGACTTACCACAATAATATCACCATTTACATCTTGTATAGAGGTATTCATAACATCATTTTCATCATTAAAAATTCTAAGACCAATAATTTTTTTTGATAGCCATGTTATATCTTCTGCGGTATCGTCATTTACAATACCTAATAAAATTAAAAGTCCGTTAGTTATATTGGCTACTTTTTCATTATTAATAGTAACACTAGCTTTCGTAACTCTTTGTATTACAGCTTTCATAAGGTATAGGTGAAATTTTAGTCAATTATTTCCAAATATCTGTACGGTAATTTTCTTCTTCGCCTTCTAAGATTTGTAAATAACTTTTATAGCGTGACCAAGAAATCTCGTCATTTTCTAAGGCTTCTTTTACAGCACAGTTGGGCTCATTTATATGAATACAGTTATTAAATTTACAGTGTTCTTTCAAAGCAAAAAATTCAGGAAAATAGTCGCCCAACTCATCTTTTTCCATGTCAACTACTCCAAAGCCTTTAATTCCGGGAGTATCAATTATTTTTGCGTCAAAACTTAGGTCAAACATTTCTGCAAAAGTAGTTGTATGTTGTCCTTGCTTATGCTGTTCAGAAATTTCTTTTGTTTTTAGGTCTAAGCCAGGTTCAATAGCATTTACCAAGGTTGTTTTTCCAACTCCGGAATGACCTGCAAACATGCTTACTTTACCTAGCATTAATTCTTTTATAGTATCTATATTTTTGTTTTCTAATGCAGAAACTTCAATACAAGTATAGCCAATAGGTTCATAAATATCTTTTAGGTATAAAATTTCGGCTTTTTCTTCAATTTCATAGATATCAATTTTATTAAATACAAGTATTGCATTGATAGAATAGGCTTCAGCAGTAACTAAAAAGCGATCGATAAAAGTAGTTAATGTCGGCGGGTTGTTAATGGTAACTAATAAAAATACCTGATCTATATTAGCAGCAATAACATGTGTTTGTTTGGAAAGGTTTACTGATTTACGTACGATATAGTTTTTACGATCTTTAATTTTTGTAATTACTCCGGTTTCATCATCAGTTTTTGTTTCCAAATCAAACTCTACAATATCACCTACAGCAATGGGGTTGGTACTTTTAATACCTTTAATTCTGAATTTTCCTTTAATTCTACATTTATATAATGTGTTTTCAGATTTTACCCAATACCAACTTCCTGTTGATTTATAAACCGTTCCAATCATGTAACAAAGATGAGAATAAAAATTGAATGTTATTAAAGTTATTTTTGCATCAAATCGCGGATTTTCTTTGCAACAGACCCTATTTCGCCTATTCTGATAACAATAAAAATCAATTGAGGAATAAAGCCCGGATTTGTTATAATTGAAGCTTTTTCAGCGACTCTTATGTCTCGTTGTTTTATACAGTCAACTCTGTTTTCTTGAGGAGTGTTTGCTAGTTCTACGGCAAATTTCCAAGCACCATCTCTGGCAAGCTTCATACTAAAGTCAATTAAAAAAGTATCTATTTTACGAGTAACTTTCAGAATTTTTTTAAGAAATGGCCAAACCTTAGATAAATCGCTTTCAACCTCGGTAACTAAGGACGATAAAATTATATTGATTTTAGTAAAATCGTTTTCTAAACTTTCAATGGAACTCCCTTCACAAACTTTGGCGGCAGCAATGCCAAGGTCTAAATTTATATGGGCATTCATACCTAATAGTAAATGTTGTAATACGGTGGTCCAAAAAGTTTTTGTAGCATTAAAAGCCTTTTCCCAAGAAGCTGAAACAGGCTTGTTTTCTTTATAATTATAATACGCCTCAATATATCTTGTTGCAAAAATGACGTCTAGTTTTTCCATACGTTCACCATCGTCAAAAAAATTAGCGGTAATTCCTTCTTTTACTTTTACAGTAACTTTTAAATACAGGGCAGCAAAGTATCCAAAAGTACTTTCATGTGTAATAGCATCATCAATAATTTCTTGTAAAGTATTAATTACATCGTCAATAGTCGTAATTGGAGGCATGTGTTTATTGGTTTGGTTAGTTTGCTGAAAATACTAAAATTTTAAAAAATAAAAACCTCAAAACGGTAAGTAACTATTTTGAGGTTTTAAGTACAAAGTAGGGAGGTACTTAGCCTTTAATAATTTTCTCTTGATGATTAATACTTTCTTGGTGAATAGCTTTAAACATTTTTAAGACAAACTCTTCACTTAGTCCGCGATTCTCCCCCTCTAAAATCATATTGCCTAAAATTTCATTCCAACGTTTTGATTGTAATACGGCAACGTTTTTCTCTTTTTTAAGTTCTCCAATAGCATCGGCAATTTTCATACGCTTACCTAACATATCAATTAACTGATTATCTACTACGTTAATTTGAGCTCTTAAATTTTCAAGAGTATCTCTATAGCTTTCATCCGAAGTGGTTTCTTTTCTCACTCTAAGGTCAATCATCATTTGTTTTAATCTGTCCGGAGTAACTTGTTGTGCTGCATCACTCCATGCATTATTTGGGTCAGTATGAGTTTCTACCATTAAACCATCAAAATTTAAATCTAAAGCTGTTTGAGAAACATCAAAAACTAATTCTCTGTTACCTGTAATGTGTGAAGGATCACAAATTAACGGTAAGTCCGGAAACTTATCTTGAAATTCAATAGCAATTTGCCATTCCGGAATGTTACGGTATTTTGATTTTTCATAGGTTGAAAAGCCTCTGTGAATAGCCCCTAGTTTTTTAATTCCTTTAGAATATAAACGTTCTATGCCTCCTAACCATAAGGCTAAATCAGGATTTACAGGGTTTTTAACTAATACTATTTTATCAGTTCCTTCCAAAGCATCTGCAATTTCTTGCATAATAAAAGGACTCACAGTTGAACGTGCACCAATCCATAATAAATCAATATCATGTTCAATAGCTAATTTTACATGATTAGCATTAGCAACTTCTGTACAGGTTTTCATACCGGTTTCTTCTTTTACTCGTTGAAGCCATTTTAAACCTAAAGCACCAACACCTTCAAAGTTTCCGGGACGTGTTCTTGGCTTCCAAATACCTGCACGAAAATAATTTACGTCAGAATCTTTTAATTCATGTGCTATTTGTAACACCTGATTTTCTGTTTCAGCACTGCAAGGTCCTGCAATGACTAGTGGATGCGACAAATTCATGTCGTCTAACCAAGTTCTTAATTGTTTAGAATTTTCCATGTTGTTGTAGTTGTTAGGCTTCCAATAGAATGCCGTTTAAAATTTGTTTTATATGATTAGTATTTTCCATTTCTTTGTATATCTCTTTAAAATTATCCTGCATCATTAAATCTTTAAATTGTTGCAAGTTGTTAATGTATTCTTCAAGAGTTTCAATAACATTAGTTTTGTTTTGCTTAAAAATAGGCGTCCACATTGCAGGTGAACTTTTAGCTAAACGTACTGTTGAAGCAAATCCACTGCCGGCCATATCAAAAATATCACGTTCGTTTTTTTCTTTTTCAATAACTGTTTTTCCCAGCATAAACGAACTGATATGTGATAGATGTGATACATAAGCGATATGTTTGTCGTGCGATTTCGGATCCATGTAACGAATACGCATTCCTATTTTTAAAAATATTTCTAACGCTTTTTCTTGTAGCTTGAATGCTGTTTTTTCTACCTCACAGATAATGTTTGTTTTACCTCTGTACAAGTTTTTTAGGGCGGCTTTAGGTCCTGAAAACTCAGTTCCGGCAATAGGGTGGGTTGCTAAAAAGTTTCTTCTGTTTGGATGATTTGCTATGGCTTTGCAAATATCTTCTTTAGTTGAACCTACATCAAGTACCAAAGTGTTTTCTGTTATGATATTTAACACTTCAATGGCTACTTGTAAAGATACGTCAACCGGAACAGCTATAATTACTATTTCAGCATTTCCTATATCATTAAGAGTCGCTTTTTTATGAATAATTCCTAATTCTAAAGCCTCATCTATGTGATTCTCATTAGTATCTATTCCGTGAATACAAGCATTTTCAAATTCATTTTGAATGTCTAATGCTAAACTACCGCCTATTAATCCTAATCCTATTATAAATACGTTCATCTAAAATCGTGTTATTGCTTCTTTAATTTCTGTTTCGGGTACGCATAATGAAAAACGAATGTACCCTTCACCTTGGCTTCCGAAAATAGTTCCCGGAGCTACAAATAGGTGTTTATTGTATAGTAAATCATCAACCACTGCTTCAGCTTCTTTTCCGTTAGGTAGCTTAGCCCAAACAAACATACCCGAGGCATTTGAGTCATAAGAGCAGTTTAATATATCTGCAAGTTCAAAAATGAGTTTTTGTCGTTGCTTGTATATTTTGTTTTGTTCGGAAAACCAGTCATTACCTAACTCTAATGCTTTAATGGCTCCTTTTTGAATTCCGTAAAACATTCCGGAATCCATTTGAGTTTTTACTTTGAGTACTTCATTTAAAAAATGCGGATTTCCTAATAATTTTCCAACTCTCCATCCTGCCATATTAAATGTTTTACTTAACGAGTTTAATTCTAAGGCTATATCTTTAGCACCTTCTACTTGTAAAATACTCTGTGGTGTATTGTTCAAAATAAAACTATACGGATTATCATTTGCTATAATAATATGATGCTTTTTACCAAAGGCAATTAATTGTTCATAGGTTTCTTTTAAAGCATCTGCTCCTGTAGGCATATGTGGATAATTAACCCACATAAGTTTTACTCCGGATAAATCTAAAGATTCTAATTGCTTAAAATCGGGCTGCCATTTGTTAGCTGCAGTTAAATCATAGAATACAGGTTTGGCTCCAATTAAATTGGTAACAGAGCTATAGGTAGGATATCCCGGATTGGGAATTAATACCTGATCTCCTTCATTTAAAAAAGCTAAAGAAATATGCATTATGCCTTCTTTACTTCCCATTAACGGTAAAATTTCATTATCAGGATTTACACTTACATTATATTTTGCTTTGTAAAAGTTAGCAACAGCATTTCTAAATTCCGGTAGTCCTTGATAACTCTGATATTTATGAGCTCCGCTCTCTGTTAAGCTTTTTTGTATTGCTTCTAATACTTCTTTAGGAGGTAGTAAGTCCGGACTCCCGATTCCCATGTTAATAATAGGGTTGCCTTCAGAAGCTAATTGTCTTACTTCTTTCAACTTAGTTGAAAAGTAGTATTCTTGTACGGTTTGTAAACGATTGGCAAAAGTTATCATAATCTTCCGTTTTTGTATTCACCCAATATTTTAAAATTGTTAGCCATAATTTGTATTATAGATTTTGCTTTTGCATAATCTTCATAAGTATCGAAAGTAACATCTACGAAAAAAGCATACTTCCAAGGGGTTTCTATAATAGGGAGCGATTGTATTTTGGTAAGGTTTAATTTACAATCACTCATTACATTTAAAATAGCTGCTAAGCTGCCTCTTTTATGATCTAGCTCAAAACGTAAAGAAGCTTTATTAATATGCGCTGTATTGTTTTGAGGTTTTTGAGTTTGAAGAATTACAAAGCGTGTTTCATTGTTTTTTATAGTTTGTATTTCATCTTCAATTACTTCTAATTCAAAAATATCAGCGGCAATTTTAGGAGCAATGGCCGCAATTCCTTTTATTTTTTGTTCAGCAATTGTTTTTGCTACTGCTGAGGTATCAACATCTTCAACTAACTTTATAAAAGGATACTGTTTAAAAAATTCTTTACACTGTAATAAAGCCATTGGGTGAGAACATACCTCTTTAATATCATTAATTTTTTGATTTGGCAAGGCCATTAAATGATGATGTATAGGTAAGTAGTATTCACCGGTTATATGTAAGTTATGCTTGTCTATTAAAGCATAGTTAGGAATGATAGAGCCTGCTATGGTATTTTCAATAGCCATAATAGCTTCGTCAGACTTTTGAGTTATTAAACTGTCTGTTAAAACATCAAACGATAAACATTCATTTAAAACAATGTTTTCGTGGTAGTAGTTCTTGGCTACGATATGGTGGTTGCTCCCTTGTATTCCTTGAATGGCTATTTTTTTCATTTTTAGTGCAAAAAAAAAGCCTCGATATTATCGAGACTTTACATTTATATTATTATTTCTGTTTTTTAACAATATGGTATAAAGTCTCTGCTCTTACTAAAAAAGTAAAAGTAAAAATAGAAACCTTGCCATACGTTTTGTAACATCTTGTGTGTCTTTAATTTTGAACGCAACAAATCTTGGAAATAAATTTTATAAAAACAAGCTTTTTTTTATAAAATTTATTAAGTAGTTGATTTATAGGTTTTAAATGGTTTTTTTGAATGTTTTTTGGGAGTATCTTGAGATAATTGATTGCATAAAAAAAGCTCATCAAAATTTGAAGAGCTTTCTTGCGGTCTGGACGGGACTCGAACCCGCGACCCCATGCGTGACAGGCATGTATTCTAACCAGCTGAACTACCAGACCGTTGCTTTTTTAAGCGGTTGCAAATATAAAGTTGTTTTTCATATTTACAAGTATTTTTTATGTATTTACGACTTTGTTGTCGTGAGAACTTTTAGCGGTCTGGACGGGACTCGAACCCGCGACCCCATGCGTGACAGGCATGTATTCTAACCAGCTGAACTACCAGACCGTTGCGCTAAGCGGATGCAAATATATAACTTTTTTTTAATTAAAAAAGGAAGTTGTTATAAAATTTTTCGTCGACTTATCAGGTAAGTGGTAAGTACCTCATAATAGCCGTCATGAATATTTACAGGTACATAATCTATTTTGTATTGTAAACATTTGTTTTTTAGTTTATTGAAAAAATCACCGGTGAGTTGGGTGTATTTTTCTTGCACGTTTTCGGCATATAAATTTATTTCTTCTCCGGTTTCAACATCTACAAATTTTTTAGGAGAATTGTCAAAATTGAATAAAAATTCTAGCTCTTTATCATACGTATGAAATAAAACAACCTCATGTTTATTATGTTTCAAATGTCGTAAAGCCTCAAATAATTCATCTTGGTCTTTTGTTGTTTGAAACATATCTGTAAATAAGAATAATAAGGAACGTCTGTGAATTTTTTCGGCTATTTCATGTAAATACTCATAAGTATTGGTGCTGTTTTTTGAGGTAGCTTGTAACAGTGTTTCTAATTGATGAGTAAGCATTTTTCTATGACGTTCACTTCCTTTTTCCGGAGCATAATACTCATAGGTGTCAGAATAAATGCTTAAACCCACAGCATCTCGTTGTCTTTTGAGTATTTCTATTAAACAAGCAGCGGCTACAGCAGAAAAACCAATTTTATTTAAAGAGCTTATATTCTGATTTTTACTTACAGGGTAATGCATTGAGGCAGAATTGTCAATAATAATATGACAACGCAAGTTGGTTTCTTCTTCATACTTTTTAGTGTAGAGTTTTTCTGTTTTCGCAAAAAGTTTCCAATCAATATGTCGGGTACTTTCTCCTTTATTATATAGTTTATGTTCAGAAAACTCAACAGAAAATCCATGAAAAGGACTTTTATGCATTCCGGTAATAAAACCTTCTACTACTTGTTTGGCAAGTAATTCAAGGTTTTTAATTTCTGATGAAAGAGAGTTGTTTAATTCAATCATAAGCACCGAAAATAACAAAAGGTTTAACAATTGCCAAACCTTTTGTACAAATGAAAAGAAATACTTCAATTGCTTGTGTATTTTTTTACCCAAAGCACATGAAATAAAAAATTGTAGCTTACTTAACTAAGTAAACTGTTTTTTTGAAAGGAAAAATCCTTTCGGTTACATTAATTGTTTTGATTTTAAAACACTTCTTCTACTCCAAATATAGCAAAAGAAACAAGAGGTTAAAATACCTAATGCTACTAAAAAAGAACTCAGGGATTTCCCTGAGTTATCTACGTGTTTTTGAGGTTGTAATAGTACACTTTCTATTTTTTTAAATGCTGAGCCCTTTCTAAATTATCAACTACAATCAATAATTTTTTTAGTAGAATAGGGTTGTAGTTTGGATTACTTTGTATAAAATTTTGAACTATGGTATAGGCTTCTTTGGAGGTGTAATTGCCTACTGAGCCGGACAACCAGCGTTTCGGAAAAAAGATGTCTCCTGTTAACTGTACTTCTTCTAACAAGTCTAAACACAGTTTTACGTGTTTGGTAGAAGAAGTATGACGTAATGGGTGGTGAATATTTGCCAAGGCTGTTTCCACCCAAGATTCTTTTTCCCGGTTTTTAGCATCTTTCAGTGAGAGCATAAAATCATCACGAGTTTTTTCATCTTGAGAAAGTGTAGGAAGCAACCATATAAAACGCTCTTTTTGATCTTTATTCTTAATGTTCTCTGCTTGTTGAGTTAAAATTTCATCAGCCTTAGGGTGTTTGTAAATAGCTAATTTCATAGCTAACTTGATTAAATCATTTTCATTGAGTGTTATATTTTTAATACTCAATGTACCCTTCCAAAGTTGATATAAAGTATCTCTTCCGGAGGTTGAATAGGCTAGATTGCTATAAGCATCAAAAAGAGTTTTTTTAATATTTTTAGGTAGTTCTTTTTGCAGTAAAGTAAAAAGCGTATGCTCTGTAACGGGTTGTAACGTATGTTGTTGCTCCGGAGTTAGAAATTTCCAAAAAATAGTATTTATTCTTCCTGAAAGATAATTGGTAATTAATTCATTGGATTCATTTTCTATACCCTTTAAAAATAATTGATAGGCAGTTATAGGGGCAATAGTTCCGTGCAACATATTTTCATAGATATTAATATATGTATGCCCACGAGCCACATCATCTTTAAGCGTATTTGTATGAGTAAGGTTAAGTGGGAAAACTCCATAACCTAAACCATTATAATTGTAGATAATTTCGTTAGGTTTAGGTAATCCTATAGCCTCATTAATTGTAACTGTTTTAGCATTAAAAAGAACATTAACAGGTTTTATTTCATGGTCATATACAAGACCTATGGTAAAAAATTGTTCCCATATTTTATCAGAATTATCTTCTGCATTTTGTGTTAAAGTAAGACTGCTTATTTTTCCTTCGGCATCATAACTAATACTGTTACTAATAATAGGTCTTCCCGAAGCATTAACCCAAACAGCACTCCATTGTTTTATGTTTTTAGGCGATAGGTTGTCAAAAATAGTTACCAAATCATTCCAGTCAGCATTGTCATTTGCATACGTAGCAATATATTGCTGAATTCCTTTTTGAAAGTTTTCTTTGCCTACTAAAAGTTCCAGTTGGCGCATCATAATAGGTGCTTTGTTATAAATAATACGTCCGTATAAAGAACCGGCGTTTTTTAAATTATCTAACTGTTGCCTTATAGGATTTGAACCTTTGGTACGATCCTCAGAATAAGCACTAGGGTAATGAGACATCATAAAGTTTAACTCATGATTTACCTCCGGAAAAACAGGATTCATAATTTTATCAGCCATAAAATTAGCAAAAACTTCTTTCATCCAAACATCGTTAAACCAACGCATGGTAACCAAATTTCCAAACCACATATGAGAGGTTTCATGAGCAATTAGCTTAGCGCGATTTAACTTACGTGTTTGCGTGGCATTTTCATCCAAAAAAAGTAAATTTTCTCTGTATTGAATGGCCCCGGTATGTTCCATGCCTCCATATTGAAAAGGAGGTAGCGTGGCAAAATCCATTTTTTGGAACGGAAAAGCATGTTGTGTATAGGTCTCTAAAAACTCTAACGAGCTCTGGTGTGTGTTAAAAATAGCAGGTAAACTCTCTTTAATTTTGGCACTGTCTGATTCTCTATATAAAAAACGCATGTTAAATGCTCCGGGGTTGGTATTGGCTTCATGAAATTTTCCGGCAACAAAAGAAAACAAGTAGGTGCTCATTTTATCGGTTTGCTTAAATTGATGTTCCGTAAAATCGCCTTGAGTTGTTTGTTGTTTTTCAAAAGCACCACATAAAACTTTCCAGTCTTTCGGTGCTGTAATAGTAAGGTTGTAGTTCGCTTTAATATCAGGTTGGTCAAAACAAGGAAACAACGTACTAGCTCTGTCCGGTACCAATAGGGTATATAAGTATTCTTTATTTCTGTTTAAAGAAAGCTCTCCGGCGTTAAAATCTATTTCAATGGTGTTGGCTCCTGTTTTTAGTAAACCTTTAGTAATGCTAATATGCTCATTAGTGTGTACAACAGTTGTGTTTGTACCATTAACTGCAATACTTTTTAAGTGCGCGGTTTTTTCGTTAAAATCTAATAGTAAATCATGATGGGTATTGGTAACGTCAAGATTTATTTTTAGGTGAGACGGAATCGGGGCTTCTTTTTTTAACGGAATAGCAAAATGTAAATGGTAAACAACGTTGGTAACTTGTTGTTTACGGGCTTGTGCTAATGCTAAAGAAATACCTTTAGTGATTTTTGGTGAAGTTGTGGGTTCTTTTTTACAAGCTAAAAAGGCTAAGCAAAAAATAAAAAAGTAGGTGCGCATAAAGTTTTAGTTGTTTGTTTGCCAGCTAAAAATAACAAAGGTTTGGCATTTGCCAAACCTTTGTTATGTATTATTTAAAAAGAAGCGCGTTCTTATAACTGTGAATCAATTTTATCTGTATACGTTTTTTTAGGAGCAGCACCTACTTGTTTGTCTACTACCTCTCCGTTTTTAAAGATTAATACGGTAGGAATATTTCTTACCCCATATTTAGCAGCAAACTCTTGGTTAGCATCTACATCTACTTTACCTACTACTGCTTTTCCGTCATATTCAGAGCTAATTTCATCAACAATAGGAGAAACCATTCTACACGGACCACACCATGCTGCCCAAAAATCTACTAATACCGGTTTGTCTGATTTTAATACCACTTCCTCAAAAGAAGCATCTGTAATTTCTAGTGCCATCTTACTTTATATTTTTATTAAGGTTATATTCTTGTTACTGGTACAAAAGTAAACAAATATTTTACCTTGGCAATTGTATAGAAATTAGTTTTTATTATCAGCATATCAATAGTTTTTATGACGTGTTTATTTTTTAGTATGTAAATAATCTTTACTTTTGCCTTCTCAATAATTGACGAGGAGAAATTTGTCTGATTGCAACCTCATTAAAAAATGCTAAAGCAGTAAGTATTACTTCTTTTTGCAGCAATCATCTGAATTTCTTTATATTTAAAACTTAAAAGAAATACATTATGTCATATTTTTTTACCTCAGAAAGTGTTTCAGAAGGACATCCGGATAAAGTAGCAGATCAAATTTCTGATGCGCTTATAGATAATTTTTTAGCTTTTGACCCGGAGGCAAAAGTTGCTTGTGAAACGTTGGTAACTACAGGACAGGTAGTGTTGGCTGGAGAAGTAAAATCGAATACGTATTTAGACGTTCAAAAAATTGCACGTGACGTTATTAATACCATAGGATATACGAAAGGAGAGTATATGTTTGACGGAAATTCTTGTGGGGTTTTATCAGCCATTCATGAGCAGTCTGACGATATTAACAGAGGAGTAGACAGAGCCAGTAAAGAAGAGCAAGGAGCAGGAGACCAAGGAATGATGTTTGGGTATGCTACCAATGAAACGGAAAACTACATGCCGTTAGCCCTGGATTTATCACATTTAATCTTAAAAGAATTAGCAGTACTACGTAGGGAGCATAAGGAAATTACCTATTTACGTCCGGATGCTAAAAGTCAGGTAACTATTGAGTATTCTGATGATAATGTGCCTCAACGTATTGAAGCTATTGTAGTTTCTACGCAGCATGACGATTTTGGTGATGATGAAACCATGTTGGCTACCATCAGAAAAGATATTGTAAACATTTTAATCCCTAGAGTAAAAGCAAAGTTAACTCCTGAAATTCAAACGTTGTTTAATGAGGATATTAAATATCATATAAACCCAACAGGAAAGTTTGTTATTGGTGGACCTCACGGTGATACAGGATTAACAGGAAGAAAAATTATAGTAGATACTTACGGAGGAAAAGGAGCACACGGAGGAGGTGCGTTTTCAGGAAAAGATCCGAGTAAAGTAGATAGATCAGCAGCTTATGCTACTCGTCATATTGCTAAAAACTTAGTAGCGGCAGGAGTGGCAGATGAAGTATTGGTACAGGTATCGTATGCTATTGGAGTAGTTGAGCCTATGGGAATTTTTGTAGATACTTACGGAACTTCTAAAGTAGGATTAACTGACGGAGCAATAGCTAAAAAAATTTCTGAGCTTTTTGATATGCGTCCGCACGCTATTGAAACACGTTTACAATTACGTACACCTATGTATAGTGAAACGGCAGCTTACGGGCATATGGGGCGTGTAAATGAAGTGGTTACTAAAACCTTTACACAACCTAACGGAGAAAATAAAACAATGGAAGTAGAGCTGTTTACTTGGGAAAAGCTAGACTATGTAGCTAAAGTAAAAGAAGCTTTTGGTTTATCATAGTAAACCACCAATATAAAAAGATAAAAACCCCGGAAAACCCGGGGTTTTTATCTTTTTATACTGTCCCGTCCTGAAATAGCGTTACACTAAAAATTAAGTGTCATGAAAAACAAACATGTAAAACGTACTCAAAAAG
>NZ_JBOCUK010000048.1:0-17155 GCF_050606265.1 Tenacibaculum sp. TC6
TGTGTGCGCTTTTTCTTGTGTGGACTCGTATTCATAAAATAAGTCTAATTTGTGTCAACTTATTTCAGGACGGGACATTACAATAAAAAAGGTTGAAAAAACTCTCAACCTTTTAGTTTATATTTTTATAAAATATGGATTACTCAACGGTAAACGTATTATTATCTAAATTAATATCAGCCATTAGCTGTGATGGATCAATTTCAACAGATTTTACATTTTTTGATACGGTAAAACTGTAGGTTGGATGCGCAAAAGTCCAATCTTCAATAATGGTAGCAGTGGTTGGTTTTTCACCTCTCATCATTCGTAATGGAATGTTAAACATTTCTTTAGAGCCATCAGCATACGTAACTTGTACATCTATAGGCATAGGCATTTGACCAATACGTTCTAAAGTAATTTCTTTACCATTTACAGATTTAATACCATAATCAATAGTATGTGTGGTTTGCGTCCATTCATTTAAGTACCAATCTAAATGAATGCCTGAAACCTTTTCAGCGGTTCTTTTAATATCATTAGGAGTTGGGTGTTTAAATGAAAAATCATCAAAGTATTTCTTTAGTGTTTTAGCTACATTGTCTTTACCAATAATATATTCCAGTTGACTTAAGAAAATATTTCCTTTAGAATAACTTGCCATACCGTAAGCACCGTTAGTATGATATCTATCAGCATGTGTAGTTAAAGGTTCTTCAGCATTATTACTGACAATGTATTTATAGTGTGAATAAGAACCTTTATGAGGGTTTTCTTCTCCTCTTTTTAAAATTTCATTAACGGCTTTGTTTGAAATATAAGTTGTAAAACCTTCATCCATCCAAGGGTGTTTACTTTCGTTGGTAGCTAATAAAAATTGAAACCAAGTATGAGCTAGTTCATGTGCAGTTACACCAAATAAACTTCCTGCTTTACGTCTTCCGGTAACTAAGGTACACATAGCATATTCCATACCGCCATCTCCACCTTGAATTACGGAATATTGTTTATAAGGATACGGACCTACGTGCTCACTAAAATATTTCATAAGCTCTGCTGTTTTTGCTGGTAGTTGCTTCCAAGCATCTAATGAAATTTTATCTAAGTTCTTTTTGTATAAAAAGTGAAGTACAACACCGTTATCCATAGTAAAAATATCATGAGCATATTCTGGATCAGCAGCCCAAGTAAAATCGTGAACATTAGGAGCTTTAAAGTGCCATGATAATTTATTTCCTTTTGGAAGGTTTAACGTAGTGTTATTATCGGTATATCCGTGACCGATTTCTTGCGGATTTTGTAAATATCCGGTTCCGCCTACTGTATATTTTTTATCAATATGAATGGTTACATCAAAATCACCCCAAACACCGTGAAATTCTCTTCCAATGTATGGAGGAGTATGCCAACCTTCAAAATCATATTCGGCCATTTTAGGATACCACTGTGTCATTGAAAGTGCTACTCCTTCATCACTATTACGTCCGGAACGTCTAATCTGTTTAGGAACTTGCCCGTCAAATAACATATCAAAAGTTACACTTTCACCTGGTTGAATAGGTTCATTTAATGAAACTTCTAAAATGGTACCGACAGTTTTATAGGGTACAGCTTTTCCATTTTGTTGCAAACTGTTTACTTTGATATATCCTATTTCAGATGGAGTTAGTTTACTAATTCTATCAGCAACTCTTATGTCCGGATCTTGAATATTTCTTGAGCGAACATCCATTTGAGAGTTCGGTTGAAAAGCGTTAAAATATAAATGGTAAAATACTTTATTCAATACATCCGGTGAATTATTAGTATATACTAACTTTTGTACTCCTTTATATTGAAAGTTTTTTACATCCATGTCAATATCCATGGTGTAATCTACGTGCTGTTGCCAGTAGGTATCAATACTTGTTTTTTGAATTTGTGAAATTGGGGTTATTTGTGAATTTTTTGCAGACGCACAAGCAAGCACCGATAAAGATAAAACCCCTAGTATTAATTTCTTCATTTTGTGTTATTTATTAAAAAAGAGCATTTAATTAAAACTAAATGCTCTTTTCAAATATACTTAAATTATTCTGTAATTATTTTTTTCCGTTAACCATGCTGTCAGCCATTTTTAATGCATTATAAGCATTAACTACACGACCTGAAACAGATAAGTCAGAAAAAGGCACTAATATTCCTTTAGGATTAGCGCGACCTCTTGAACCTGGTTTTAATACCATTAAATCAATTTTGGTACCAGAATTCATTAAAATGTGTTTTACTTGACTAGCCGATAATTGTGGATAGTAAGAACGAATAAGAGCAGCAACACCCGCTGTACTTGGAGCCGCCATAGAAGTTCCGCTGAATTTTTTATACTCGTTATCAGGAGTCGTAGAATAAATTTGTACACCAGGAGCAAAAACATCAACATTTACTTTACCGTAGTTAGAAAAACTTGCCGGTAATTCTTCGTTATATTTAGCACTCATAGCTCCTACTGTTAAGAAGTTATCTGCTACTTCATTTTTTAAATCCGGAGCATCATTCGGAAATGTTTTTTCAACATCAATGTCTTTTCCGTCATTTCCGGCAGCATTTACGATTAAAACATCTTTTTTAGCTGCATATTTAATAGCATCGTAAACCCATTGCTTGTTTGGTGAAAAAGCTTTACCAAAACTAGTATTGATTACTTTAGCTCCGTTATCCACTGCGTAACGAATTCCTAAAGCAACATCTTTATCGTACTCATCTCCGTCAGAAACTGAACGAACAGCCATAATTTTAATATTATTAGCAACTCCATTCATTCCTTTACCGTTATTTCTGGTAGCTCCGATAATACCTGAAACATGTGAACCGTGAGCTTCATCTTTTACGGTATGTCCTGTATTTTCGTCACCATAACCTGGTTTACTATTAATATCGTATGGATTATCACCTACTACTGTTCTGTAATCGGTTTTAAGATTATCACCGTTAATAGTTTTTTCTGCTTTAGAAACTAAAGAAGATAACTCTTCAACAGCTTCTGATAATGAAGGAACAAATTGATACATATACTCAGCTGTAGCAATACTGTTTTTTAACTCTTCATCATTAGTATTAATAGCTTTTACTTCTTTTGGAGTATAGCTATCTTTACCAAAATATTTAGTTAATGCTTTATGAGCTTTTTCTGTTCCGGCTAACATTTGTCCGTAACGTCCCATATTAGCTTTAGCTTCATCTACTTTTTCTTGTTGAAAAGCTTTTACTTCAGCTAATGTTTCAGGATCTGCAACAGAAGGATTCATTAAAATACGTTCGTATTCTAAGTGTTCTTTATAAGATTTTCCTAAGAAGTTCCATCCGTTAATATCATCAACATACCCGTTTTTATCATCATCAATGCCATTACCAGGAATTTCTTTTGTGTTCACCCAAGCTACATCTTTTAAATCTTCATGTTTCAAATCGGTACCACTATCAACAACACCAACAATTACTTCTACTCCTTTTTTACCTTTTAAAAACTTATAAGCTCTGTTAACACTCATTCCAGGAATAGTATCAGCAGCTAAATCTAAATGTTGCCAATTTTCTTCCTCATATTCTGTTAAAGGTGCTTTTTTAGCAGAAATATTAATAACTGTATCACTTCCTGCCGGTACAGGTAATTTACTTACTGAAGAACAACCCACTAAGGTTGTAACTGCCATTGCCGAATAAAATACGGGCTTCAAAACTCTCATAATTTCTATCTTAATTAAAAATGTCTATAAATTTATAACTTTCTTTTAAACGAACCCCTTTTTCAGTATGCTGAACGGTACATAATTCATTATGTGCATCATGCTCTAAGAATAAATAAAATTCTTTATCAGCGGCTTCGTTTAAAAAAACTTGCTTTTCTTTTAGGGTAAGTAAGGGTCTTGTGTCGTAACCCATTACATAAGGAAGAGGAATATGTCCTACGGTAGGAAGTAAATCAGCCATAAAAACAATAGTTTTACCTTGGTATTCTATTTTAGGTAGCATTTGTTTTTCAGTATGCCCATCAACAAAAATAACATCAAAACCCACTTGGTCTTTTGCATTTCTGTGGATGAAGTTTAACTGACCGTTTTCTTCTATCGGTAAAATATTTTCTTTTAAAAAAGAGGCTTTCTCACGAGCATTTGGTTCAATGGCCCATTGCCAATGACGATCATTACTCCATACCTTAGCATTTTTAAAGGCAGGAATAAAACCGGTTTTATCTGTATTCCATTGAATTACGCCACCACAATGATCAAAGTGTAAGTGAGTTAAAAAAACATCCGTAATATCATCACGATGAAAACCATATTTAGCCAAAGAAGTATCCAGAGAAAAATCACCAAATAAATAATAATACCCAAAAAACTTTTCAGATTGTTTGTTTCCAAGACCGGTATCAATAAGGGTAAGCCTGTTACCATCTTCAATAAGCATACATCGCATGCTCATATCAATCATATTGTTAGAATCTGCCGGATTAGTCTTTTGCCAAATAGATTTTGGAACAACGCCAAACATAGCGCCTCCGTCTAATTTAAAATTACCTGTTTCTATAGGATATATTCGCATGACAACAAAGATGCAGAATTTTAACGAATTTTTTTGTTAAGGAAAACAAAAAAGCGTATTGAATTTCAATACGCTTTTTATTTGAGGTGTCGAGCGGATTCGAACCGCTGTGGATGGTGTTGCAGACCACTGCCTAGCCACTCGGCCACGACACCCTATTGATTAGGTGTGCAAATTTACATCTTTTATTTTTTAATGCAAATGTTTTTTAATTTTTACGCGAATCTTTTAAAATAATTACAACTTCCTGCACATTACCACCTATTGGAGGGTTTATTTTAGCTACGCTAACCTCGGCTTCTTCTACCAGAGAAATTTCTTTAAAAATTCTATCTAATATACGTTGAGCCACATGTTCTAATAATTTAGAACGAATAGCCATTTCTTCTTTAACAATTTGATTTAAGTGTACATAATCAACCGTGTCTGTTAAAACATCTGTTTGAGCTGATGTACTTAAATCTGCTTTTACTTCAATATCTACTTTATATTCAGAACCAATTTTAGCTTCTTCCTCTAAACACCCGTGATTAGTAAATAAACGGATGTTGTTTACGCGTATTATACCCAATTTAAAAAGTTTTAAGCAAAAATACTTTTTTACACTGAATTTGAATTATTGAATTTTACAAAAGTTTACATCGTATTAAGTAATGTACTGCGATACACAGAGAGTAGTCCTAATTTTTTTGTAAGTGCTGTTGTAAACGCTATATTTATAGCAATCATGCTAAAAAAAAGTATCTATGAATGACTTAAGAAGAATGATTTATTGCCAACAATGTATGCATATGAAGGTTGATGCTTCAGATGATGTGTTATGTGGTTTAACAAATGCAAGACCTGATTTTGAAGAAGAGTGTGATACCTTTGCCGTGAATCCTGAGATAATGAAGGAATCAAGAGCTGAAAAAAGTTATTCTATGATGAAGTTAGACTTTAAAACAGTAGCATCTATTATCATTTTTATAGTGGCGCTTATTAGGTTGATAAGGCGATTTATTAAATAATAAACGAGAAAAATATATTTTAAAAATTAAGCACAACATGATATTTGCTCAGAAAGATCATGTTGTGCTTTTACAATTTATTTAATCTCAAAAGTTTGTTTACTGCCATTTATTTCTACAGTATATTTTCCTTTAGGCAAATAGTAAATACCATTCTTTGCTTTTTCTACGACTGCCTCTTTGTTTTTTTTCTGAAAAGCTTTTCTTCCTTTTTCTGAAAAAGAAACATCAAAAACTACTTCATTAAATCCATGATGAGCTTCAACCGACAAAGTATTCACCACAATATCATCTGTTGAAATTTGAATAGAAACTTTTTTATCTGAATTTACATAAAAAGGTATATTTTGTTTAGGAGTAGAAGGCTCTAACCATTTGCTCCATGAGCTTCCCCAATACGAGCTTTTTCGCATATCTTTTACAGGAAAAACTACATCTTTTGAAGTGTCTTTTAGTAGTTGTAAAGAAGAAATATTAGCTTTATACAAGCTTCTACCATGAGTTCCTAAAATAAGTTCTTTGGCTTTAGGTTGAATAACTAAATCATGTACAGCTACATTGGGTATTTTAGAAAATGAATGCCATTGATTACCTGAGTTCAACGTAACATAAGCGCCATTATCTGTACCCACATATAGTATATTTTCTTTTACAGGATCTTCTTTAATAACATTTACAGGAGAAGTAGGAATATTTCCACTAATACGCTTCCATGTTTTTCCGTAGTCATCAGACTGAAAAATATACGTAGTAAAGTCATCAAAACGATAACCGTTTAAAGTAGCATACACACGTTCTTTTTTGTGCTTAGAAGCTATAACACGACTTACCCAAAGGTTTTGAGGAAGCGAAGCTGATATTTTTTTCCAGTTACCACCTCCGTTTTTGGTTATGTGAATAAGTCCGTCATCAGAACCCACATAAATTAACCCAAATTGAAAAGGACTTTCAGAAATGGTAGTTAATGTACCATAGGCAACATTACCTTTTTTACCTCCTTGTGTTAAATCGTCAGAAATGGTTTCCCAGTCATTTCCTTGGTTTAAAGAACGATGTAATTTATTTCCTCCTAAATACAAAATATCCTGATTGTGTTTTGATAATTGAATGGGAGTTTGCCAATTAAAACGGTAAGGGTTTTCTCCTAAAGAATGTTTAGGTTGAATATAAGTTTGCTCTTTGGCTTCTCTGTTAATTCGATAATAATTTCCAAACTGATAACCGGTATATACAATATTCGGATTTCTATCGTCTACCGCTACCTGCATACCATCACCGCCCATTAAGCTTTCATACGGATTTTTACCTGTTTGATGCCAAGCTTTGTTTATTTTAGCGTTGTTGTCTGCTACCCAAACCCCATTATCTTGCAATCCGCCGTAAACTTTATAGTTTTTCTGATTGTCGGCATATACTGAATAAAACTGACCTACAGGTGGTGTATTAACCTTTATCCAACTTTCGCCGTCATCGTAAGAAATATTCAATCCGCCATCATTTCCATCAATTAAATGCCCTTGTTTTTTAGCATTAACCCATAAGGCTTGATGATCTGCATGAACATTTTCTTTGCTAATCGACTTAAATGTTTTTCCTCCGTCTTTTGATTTCAAAATAGGTACTCCTAAAACATAAATAGCATTTTTATCTTGCGGATCTACTCTTACTTCACCAAAATAATATCCATATGAGTAATATAAATCATCTAAATAGCCTTCATGAGTTTTTTTCCATGATTTACCTCCGTTTTCAGTTTTAAATACCTCGGCTCCAATTACAGGAGTGTCAAATAATAAAGAGTTTGCGTCTTCTAAATACTTGGCTAAGTCAATAGGTTGTACTGAACCTGATCGTACCATTTGCTTTACATTTTCGGCTCTGTATTTTTCCTGAAACCCATTAGTTTTTAAATAAGTATTTAATTTTTTGTCGTCAAGATTTAAAAACTCACCTACAGTCATGGTTTTAAAATCTTCTTTAGTTAATGCGTTTGAAGATTGTTTTTTACTCGCTTCTTTGGTTCTTCTAAACTGATTATCATGAAAAGCATACACCGTATTGGCATCAAAAACAGCAAGCCCTATTCTACCAACACCGGTTCCTTCCGGAAAACCATTTTTTTCTGAAACTTTAGTCCATGTAGCTCCGGCATCAGTACTTTTATAAATAGCAGAACCGTTACCATCACCATCAAAATTCCAAGCCTTACGCTCTCGTTCCCAAGAAGCCGCGTATAGTACGTTAAAATTGTCAGGAGCTTGTTGAACATCTATAATTCCGGTAGTATCATTAATAAATAAAGTCTGTTTCCAAGTTTTACCCCCATCGGTAGTTTTGTAAATACCACGTTCATTATTAGAAGAATATAAATGCCCGACAACTCCTATAATAACCTCTTCTGAATTAGTTGGGTTAATGAGTATTCTACCTATATGATGACTGTCTTGTAATCCAACATTAGTCCACGTTTTACCCTTATCAGTAGATTTTAAAATACCAATACCGGCATAAGAAGAACGTGATGAATTATTTTCACCGGTACCTACCCAAATAGTCCCGTTTTTCCAGTCAACAGCAATATCTCCAACATTTTGAGTTGGTGAGCTGTCTAAAACCGGTGTAAAAGTGGTTCCGTTATTATTTGTATACCATACTCCACCGGAAGCATAACCAACATAAAATTCAGTAGTATTGTTTGGGTTTACATCAACATCCACTACACGACCACTCATTACAGTAGGTCCGATACTTTCAAAAGAAATGTTTTTAACTATAGAGTTTTTATGTAAATTTTCTTTTTCAGTCAAAGCTTGTATGACAGTAGCTGATGAGGTTGGAGGCTTTTGCGCTACCATAGGTATGGCAAGTAGCAGTAAGCTTGTTTTTATAAACGTTTTCATTTAGTTGATGTTTTGGTTTTAAAAAATGAAAATACTATAAGCTTAAAGGAATTCAAAAAAATTAACATTAATTAAGATATTCGTGTTAAAAATGATGATTTTCTACTTCAAAAAAATGTTAGATTTGTGATATCTCGTAAATTGAATTTTAAAAAAGAGAGCTAAAAGTTGCTTGATATAGAAAGACCTGCCTTTAAGTTCTTTTATGAGAATAACTATAAATTAGATACGTATGAACATTTTTATTCTGTCGGTTAGTGAACATGTATATTCTACTAAACGAATTTATGACGAAGCTATAAACCGCGGACATGATGTAAGTATAATAAATCATACCAGATGCTCTATAAAATTAAGTAACGGTAAAAGGCAGATAGTTTATGAGGGAGATGATATTACAGGTGAACCGGATGTAATTATACCTAGGATTGGTGCTTCGGTTACCCGACATGGGGCGGCTGTAGTTAAAGAGTTTGAAATGAACGGTGTTTTTAGCACCGCCAGATCTTTAGGGATTATAAGAGCACAAAACAAACTACGTACCCTTCAAATTTTAAATAGAAAAAACATACCTATTCCTGATACTATTTTTTCAGCAAACTCAGAAGGTATAAAAGAACAGATACGCTTATTAGGAGGTGCTCCTGTAATTATTAAGCTACTGGAAGGAACTCAGGGAATTGGTGTAATTTTAGCAGAAACTGAAAAATCAGCAAAATCTATTATTGATACCCTTCAGGTGATGAATACAGGTTTTTTGTTGCAAGAGTACATTAAAGAGAGTAACAGTGAAGATGTTAGAGCTTTTGTGGTGGGAGATAAAGTAATCTCATCTATGAAAAGAAAAGGATTAGAAGATGATTTTCGTTCTAACATTCATAGAGGAGGTAGCGGTTCAATGGTTAAATTAACCTCTGAAGAAGAAGAAATAGCTATTAAAGCAGCCCAGTATTTAGGGTTGCCGGTTGCCGGGGTAGATTTAATCAGATCTAAAAGAGGACCGTTATTAATAGAAGTAAATTCAACACCAGGATTGCAAGGAATAGAGGCATTTACACGAGTGAATGTAGCAGAAGGAATTATTAAATATCTAGAAAATAAATGTTCAAAGAGTTTAAGAATGAAGTAGTAGTTATTCGTAATGAAACGATACCGTTAGGAGAATCTAAACTTATTAAAATTCCTATTGACAGGTTACCTACAGGAACTTTAATAGAAATACCCGTATATATATTTAACGGAGAAAAACCGGGACCTACTGTTTTGTTACAAGGGGGGTTGCATGGTGATGAAGTAAACAGTATTGAGTTAATACGAAGAATGCTGATTGATAAACGATATAAAATACTACAAGGCTGTGTAATTGTAGTTCCGCTCTTAAATATATTTGGGTTTTTAAATCTTTCTCGTGATATGCATGGAAAAGATGTTAATAGAAGTTTTCCCGGCTCAAAAACAGGTTCTTTAGCCAGTAGAATGGCCTATTACTTAATGAAAGAACTAACACAAAATGTTGATTTTGCTATAGATTACCATACCGGAGGCGCTCAAAGAAGCAACTACCCGCAAATTCGATTTACTCCACAAGACAAAATAGGACAAGAATTAGCAACCATTTTTAATGCCCCTATTATGTTAGGTTCCAAATTAATAACGAAATCATTTAGAAATGAATGTTATAAAAACAACATTCCGGTTATTGTATATGAAGGAGGTGAGTCTTTACGATTTGATGAAGAAGCCATACAAGAAGGAATTAACGGTACCTTACGTGTTTTACAACATTTTAAAATGATAGATAGCTCTATTCCTATAGCAAATCAAGAAAACAGTGTACGTATAAACAACACAAAATGGATTCGGGCAAAAGTTGCCGGATTATTTACTTCAGAGGTTACTAACGGAACGTTTGTTAAAAAAGGACAAGTTTTAGGAAGTATTATGGATACTTATGGCGAAACTAATTTTAAAGTAAAATCGCCATCAAATGGGTACATTATAGCTAAAAACAATTTTCCAATCATAAATATGGGAGATCCTTTATTCCATTTAGGAATGCCTTAATATAGATTTTAATTTGCTTAATTGCTTTATTTTTAGTTAATTTATAAACATTAACTAACAAAAAATCAAAAAGATGGAATTAATTATTAGCTTACTTGCAGGTGCTCTGGGCGGAAATTTAGCCGGTGCTTTATTAAAAAAATTCTCTATGGGAACACTTTGGAATTCAGTTGTTGGAATTCTGGGAGGTGGTCTGGGAGCTCAATTACTAGGGATGCTAGGAATTGACATTGGAGGGATTTTAGGAAGTATTGCCGGAGGTGGAGTAGGTGGCGGTGTTTTAATGGTGATTATTGGTCTCATTAAAAACGCCATGGGCAAATGATAAGAAAAGTAAGTAGAATGAAGGGTGAAAAGATGCTATTATAGCATCTTTTCTTTTTTTATAATACTTTTGTTGTACGAAGGTTTTTATGAAAGCATCATATAAAAATTTAGCACAATACATACAAGCAGTAGTTAATGATGAAGCATTAAACATAGCTGTTACTGAAATAGTAGCGTGTTTTTCATGTCATGTTTTTCAAAAAAACACCTACTTTGTTGAGGTAGGAAAAGTGCCCGAGTATTTTTGTTTTATAGAAAGCGGCATACTACAACATTCAATAACGGTTAATGAAGAAGAAAAAACTACGTATTTAGCCTTAAAAAACACCTGCACTACCTCTTTAAAAAGCTTTTTACAACAAACACCATCAAGAAAAAGTATAAAAGCATTATCAGAATGTGTGTTGTGGTGTATAAATGTTGCCGATTTTAAACGCTTACAAAAAACAAACAAAGCCTTCTTTCAATTCTATTTTAACTTAATTGAAAATCAAATATTTTTAATTGACGATTATCGCATTGACTTACTAACGCTAAGTCCTGAAGAACGCTATAAAAAGCTGTTAAATAACGATCCTAGTTTATTGCAAGAAGTGCCGCTACATTACCTCGCTTCATTTTTAGGAATTTCTAACAGGCATATGAGCAGGATTCGTAAAAACATAAAATAGTGCCATTTGGCTACAATGAATCCATATGTTTTTAATTAATTTTGAAAGCAACATAAACCATTAAAAAAATTCGAACACATGAAATACCAACCTATAAATAGTAGTTTGTTTGTGAAAAACCGAAAAAACTTTATGACTCAAATGAAAGTCAATAGTTTAGCGGTTTTTAATTCAAATGATATCTACCCGGTAAGTGCAGATAGTACCTTGCCTTTTGAACAACATCGAGATATTTTTTATTTAAGTGGCGTTGATCAAGAAGAAAGCGTACTGGTTTTATTTCCTGATTGCCCGAAACCTCAATATAGAGAAGTGTTGTTTTTACGAGAAACTAACGAGCATATAGCTGTTTGGGAAGGTGAAAAACTTACCAAAGAAAAAGCTTTTGAAGTAAGTGGCATTCAAACGGTGTTTTGGCTACAAGATTTAGAAAAAATACTTTTTGAATTAATGAGCTATGCTGATACCGTATATGTAAATACCAATGAGCATTACAGAGCCAATGTAGAAACCGAAACCAGAGAAGATAGATTTACGAAATGGTTGTTAGGAAAATATCCGGCGCATTCGGTAGCTAAGAGTAACCCTATTTTACAACGCTTACGTTCGGTTAAAGATGCTATTGAGTTAGATTTAATTCAAACGGCTTGTGATATTACTGAAAAAGGGTTCAGACGTATTTTAGGTTTTGTACAACCCGGAGTATGGGAATATGAGATTGAAGCAGAGTTTATTCATGAATTCATAAGAAACCGATCTAGAAAATTTGCCTATACACCAATTATTGCGTCAGGTAACAACGCTAACGTGTTACACTATATAGAAAACAACCAACAATGTAAGGCTGGAGATTTATTACTGTTAGATGTAGGTGCTGAATATGCTAATTACTCTTCAGACATGACCAGAACTATTCCGGTATCAGGGAAGTTTACGGAGAGACAAAAAGCGGTATATAACGCCGTGAACAGAGTAAAAAACGAAGCAACAAAGATGTTAGTTCCGGGTACACTTTGGGCAGAATACCATGTTGAGGTAGGTAAAATTATGACTTCGGAATTGCTTGGTTTAGGTTTGTTAGATAAAGCAGCGATTCAGAATGAAGATCCTAATTGGCCGGCTTATAAAAAATACTTCATGCACGGAACGTCACACCATATGGGGCTGGATACGCATGATTACGGATTATTACATGAGCCTATGCAAGCCAACATGGTATTTACGGTAGAACCGGGAATTTATATACCGGAAGAAGGCTTTGGAATACGATTAGAAGATGATGTGGTTATACAAGAAACAGGTGCTCCGTTTAACCTAATGAGAAACATACCTATTGAAGCTGATGAGATTGAAGATTTAATGAATTCATAAAAATCACAAAAAGAACGATAGTTGTTAATACCGGACTATCGTTCTTTTTTGTTTCCGTAAATTGCTATTTTCAACAAAAATATTTTACATGTATATATCTATTCAGAGTTTAGTGTCCGAATTTTCAAAATGGGTTTGGGGCATTCCATTATTAATCTTGTTAATTGGTGGCGGACTATTTTTGTTCGTTTACTCAGGGCTTGTTCCTTTTAGGTATATGAGGCATGCAGTTGAGGTGTTAAGAGGCAAATATGACAAGCATGATTCTCCGGGAGATTTATCACATTATGAAGCCTTATCATCAGCAATTGCTGCTACAGTTGGTATGGGAAATATCAGCGGAGTTGCCATAGCTATTGCTACCGGAGGCCCGGGAGCTGTTTTTTGGATGTGGGTAAGCGCCTTTGTAGGAATGGCAACCAAATTTTTTACCTGTAGCTTATCGGTAATGTATAGAGGAAAGGATGAAGAAGGAAATATAAAAGGAGGCCCTATGTATGTAATTACAGAAGGTTTAGGGAAACAATGGAAGCCTTTAGCGGTATTTTTTGCTTTTGCCGGGTTGTTTGGTACATTACCCGCTTTTCAAGCCAATCAATTAACACAAACCTTGGTAGATGTATTTCAAGTACATGAAACCAATATGGAAACAGCAAAACTATTGCTGGGTATTTCTATTGCCATAATTACTGCGTTGGTAATTTTTGGAGGCATTAAACGTATTGGAAGCGTTGCAGGTAAGTTAGTACCTGTAATGGTTGTTGTTTACTTGGTAACAGTATTAACTATTTTAGTATTAAAGATAGATAAAGTTCCGAGTATTTTTTCTCTCATATTTACAGATGCCTTTACCGGTAATGCAGTAGTAGGAGGTGCTTTAGGAACCCTTATTATAACCGGAGTTAGAAGAGCAGCTTTTTCTAACGAAGCCGGTTTAGGAACTGCCCCTATGATGCACGGTACTGCCAAAACAAAAGAACCCATACGAGAAGGGTTGGTTGCTATGTTAGGTCCGGCTATAGATACCTTATTGGTCTGTACCCTAACCGCCTTGGCTATATTGGCATCAGGTATATGGAAAGGGTTTGACGGTAACGGAATTTCATTAACCTTAGAAGCTTTTAATACCGTACTTCCGGCTAATATAGGAAGCGTTATTTTGACTATTTGTGTATTAATCTTTGCGTTTTCAACTCTGTTTACCTATTCATTTTATGGCTATAGTTGCTTAAGCTATTTATTCGGAAGTAAAGTAGGAAAATATTATAACTATATATACATAGTTACCATAGTAATAGCCTCTATTATAAAACTGGATTTTGTAATTAATGTCATTGACAGTGCCTATGCACTTATGGCAATTCCAACAGTACTTTCTACACTAATTTTAGCACCCAAAGTAAAAAAGGCAGCTAATAATTATTTTAAACGCTTAAAAGAAGGAGCGTTTTAATAATATAGTATTCATTTTAGTTATAGCCCTCTAAAGCCTTTATTTTTAAAGGAAATTAACTAAGTTTGTGAAAATACATGGAATATAAAAGACATTATGTCTTTTATATTCTTGTTGTAAACAATACTAAAACAAAAATTCGAACCAATATGAAAATTATAAAACTTAGACTTTTTAACTTCAAAAAATTCGAATTTTTAGAAATAGATTTCAAAGACAATTTGAATGTTCTAATTGGTGATAATGAATCTGGAAAAAGTTCAATACTACTAGCTATTGACTTAGCTTTTAGAGGCAGCAGAAATCGAGTTGAAACCGAAGGACTAGATTTACTATTCAATTCTAAAGCTGTTGAAAATTTCTTCCTAACTAATACATATGAAACCCTACCTAAACTAAAAGTTGAATTGTATTTTGATAATCTAGGAGATAAAGACGATTATTATGGTAGGAATAATACTCTTGGAACTGACCAATTCGGATTTTCACTGATTTGTGAACCGCGTGACGAATTAAGCAAGGATATTTCTGAAATTTTAGCGGAAGGGAAACAGAACTTTCCGTTCGAATATTATTCAATTGCTTTTCACAAATTTTCCGGACAGCCATATCTAAGTTTCAAAAAAGACTTCAAGCATATTCTATTAGATAATACTCTTATAAATAATGAATACGCTACAAATCAATATATAAAGACCTTATACGATAGTAACGTTTCTCTTTCAGAAAAAAACAAACACTTAAATGAATATCGTAAATACAAGAATGATTATCGGGAAAAAATTTTAGCTGATGTCAATAAAAAGACAGGAGATTATCAATTTGGAATCAAAAATGACAAGAAATCAAACTTGGTAACAGACCTAACTATAACCGAGGAAAATATTGATATTCAAAACAAAGGGAAAGGTCGTCAATGTTTCATAAAAACGGAGTTTGCTTTACAAAAAAATCAAAATGAATTAGATTTTGTTTTACTAGAAGAACCCGAGAATCATTTAAGTCATTTGAATATGAAAAACCTCATTTCAAGAATAAATGATTCCAAAAACAAACAAATTTTCATTGCTACTCATAGTAATTTAATTAGT
The DNA here is from genome assembly GCF_050606265.1 of Tenacibaculum sp. TC6. Taxonomy (NCBI): domain Bacteria; kingdom Pseudomonadati; phylum Bacteroidota; class Flavobacteriia; order Flavobacteriales; family Flavobacteriaceae; genus Tenacibaculum; species Tenacibaculum sp. TC6. The sequence goes on from NZ_JBOCUK010000048.1 coordinate 15,448, forward strand.
TCAAGGCTAGATTTAAGAAATACCATTTTGTTGAACAGTAATAGTTCAATATCTATTAACCTAACCCATTTAGAAGATTCTACTGCAAACTTCTTTATGAAAGCCCCAGATAACAATATTTTGGAATTCATTTTATCTAAAAAAGTAATTCTTGTAGAAGGAGATGCGGAATTTATTTTGCTAGAAAGATTTTTTGAAATAGTAACAGGTAAAAATCCAAACGAACTAAATTCTCACATAATTTCGGTGGATGGTACAAGTTTCAAAAGATATTTAGAGATTTCTAAACTATTAGATATCAAAACAGCAGTTATCAGAGATAACGATTCAGATTATCAAAAAAACTGCATAGACAGATACGCTAAATACATTATGCCAAATATTCAAGTTTTCTCTGAGACTGATAATTCTATCTCAACATTCGAGATTTCAATGTTTAATTCAAATACAAAAATTTGCAATGATTTATTTTTACCAGGAAGAAAAACGAGAAGTGTTCCGCAATTTATGCTCGATGAAAAAGCTGAATGTGCATTCGAAATATTAGACAAAAAAAGTGACGAAATAATTGTTCCTGATTATATAAAAGATGCTATAGAATGGTTGATAAAAAATTAATCTTGGCTGTTGCAGGCTCTGGAAAAACAACCAATCTAATTGACAGACTAAATCTTGAAGAAAGATTCTATTTAGTTACATACACGATTACAAATACGAGTTTAATACGTAAGCGCATCATTAAAAAATTCGGCTATTTACCAAACAACATTCAAGTATTTACATATTTCAATTTCCTATATAGTTTTTGTATCAAACCTTTCTTATTTTATAAATACAACCTCAAAGGAATTTATCTTGAGAATTCACCAGAACAGACAAACTACTTGAAAAATTCAGATATAAGAAAATATATAAGCAAAAGTGGATATGCTTACCATAATAGATTAGCTAAATTGATTGAATTTGAAAATTTAATAGAAGATGTTAGATTAAGGTTGGAAAAGTTCTGTGACCATTTTTATTATGATGAAGTACAAGATTTGGGAAGCCACGATTTTAATTTTATTATGGAATTGTCAAAATCTAAACTTAATTTTTTGTTTGTTGGAGATTTTTACCAACACACGTATGTAACTAGTTTTGATAGAAATGTTAATGCAAATCTGCACAAGGACTATAACATGTATCTAAAAAAATATCAAGATTATAATATTGCAATTGATTTAGAGACTCTAAGTAATAGCTGGAGATGTAGCCCTACAATATGTAATTACATTACTGATAATCTAAAAATTCAAATTGGCTCTCATAGAACTGATGAAACTAAAATTGAATTAATTGAAGACAAGGAAATGCTCGTGGAAAAACTAAATGATGATGCCACAATTAAATTGGTTTACAGCAATGCTAGCAAAAGAAAGTTCAAAGCAAAAAATTGGGGAGAATGTAAAGGAGAAGATGACTTTATAGACACTTGTATATTACTAAATCAAACGACATATAAGCTCTACAAAAAAGGAAAATTGGAAGAATTAGCAAGCAGAACAAAAAATAAACTATATGTTGCCCTATCTAGGACAAGAGGAAACTGTTATTTAGCAAGTGAAAAATTATTGGAATAAAGCACAGTTTACAACAAAGAACTGAGGTAAAAAACAAGTAAATTTTATACTTTTTTAAACCAAAGTACTTTTATAATTTACATCAT
>NZ_JBOCUK010000049.1:0-16471 GCF_050606265.1 Tenacibaculum sp. TC6
TTATTTCAAAAAAAGGTGTACAAATTTACCTTCCTTTATTTTCATCTTTCAAGTTTTTAAACTATTTCATCACTTTACTCAAATCTTTATGATTACAAAACATCATAACAGAAAACTACCCTTCAAAAATGAAAATGAGTTTTCTTAAAATTTCTTCTAATTCATTATAGCTTTTCTTATACTAAAAAAATCACTTTATTAATATTAATAAAGTGATTTAGCTTCAATACGAAAACTTAACAAATGAAAAAAATTATTTACTAAAATTGGTTATTCCATTTATTAACCAATTTAGATATTCATTAGTGTTTGGGGTATACCCAATGGGCTCAGAAAGGTTTTCTTCCTGATGATTTATTAAAACATAAAAAGGTTGTGAATTAGCTTTATATTTTATGGTTTGTAATTCACTCCATTTTTGTCCAATATATTTTATTTTTTTACCAGGTCTTAGTTTAGACTCCACAATCTCTTCTTCTTTTAGTAGTCTTTTGTCATCAACATATAAGGAGATTAATACCACTTTATTTTTTAAGATTTCTAACACCGCTGGTTTTACCCATACATTTTGCTCCATTTTCCTACAATTTACACAGGCGTGTCCAGTAAAATCTAACATAATGGGTTTTCCTATTTTTTTAGCGTATGCTACTCCTTTATCATAATCATTAAAAGCTATTATATCATGAGGAGGCATTACATGCGCACCTTCTGGTAATCCTAATTCCTCGCTCTCATTTATATACTCTAATGCTTTTGAAACCTTAACAGTTGTACCTTGTTTTAGATACCCTACTCCATAAGGAGATTCACTGTAATGTTGTGGAGGAGGAAAAGCACTAATCAAATTAAGAGGTGCTCCCCATAATCCCGGTAACATATATACAACAAATGCTAGAGTAATGAGCCCTAAACTTAGTCTTCCTACAGAAATATGTGTTAAAGTTGAATCATGAGGTAGTTTTATTTTTCCTAATAAATAAAGAGCCATGACTCCAAATACGGCTATCCAAATAGCTATAAAAACCTCTCTTTCTAACCAATGTAACTGTAAAACCAAATCTGCATTTGATAAAAATTTAAATGCTAAAGCCAATTCTAAAAATCCCAAAATAACTTTAACTGTATTTAACCAACCTCCTGATTTTGGTAAAGAATTCATCCATCCCGGAAACACAGCAAATAAAGTAAAGGGTAAAGCTATTGCTGTTGAAAAACCTAGCATTCCCATAACAGGAGCAATCCCTCCTTTAGAAGCTGCTTCTACCAAGAGCGTTCCTACTATAGGGCCTGTACAAGAAAAAGAAACAACAGCTAAAGCTAAAGCCATAAAAAAAATACCTATTAAACCTCCTTTATCAACTTGCGCATCTACTTTTGTACTCCAAGAACTAGGTAGAGTTATTTCAAAAGCTCCTAAAAAAGATGCTGCAAATACAACCAAAAGAATGAAGAAAAATAAATTAAACCATACGTTCGTTGACAATGCATTTAAAGCATCTGCTCCAAAAATACCGGTAACAAGAGAGCCTAATAACACATATATTACTATAATTGATAAACCATAAATGACTGCATTTTTAATTCCCTGTGATTTATTTTTACTTTGTTTAGTAAAAAAACTTACCGTCATCGGTATCATAGGAAATACACATGGAGTTAATAGGGCTGCAAAACCGGATAAAAAGGATAGTATAAAAATTGCAAAAATTCCTGTTTGTTTTTTTTCATTTGAAGATTTGTTTTTATTTAAATTTGCTTTTTTCTCTTTTACCATTTTGTAAATGGTAAAACTCAAATCTTCATATGTTGGCGGTAAACATCTTTCATCATTACATGCTACAAACTCTACTTCTCCTTCTATCTTTTGAATGTCTTCTTTTAGTTTGATTCTTTGTTTAAATATAGCCTGTTTTTCAAAATATTTTATCTTTTTTTTGAATACCGGATCATTTACTACATGCCCTTCTTCTTCAGTTGGCTTTCCTATCAACTCAAAAGATAAATTTTCATTTTTGAAGGTAAAAATCGTTGCTATAGATAAACCATCTGGAACGTTTTGTGAATACAAATGCCAACTGTAATCTATATTTGCTTTAATAACTAAATTATATTCTCGTTCAGCAATTTTTTCTATAGAAGTAAGCCATTTAACAGGTTTATGTATTTGAGAAAACGAAAATTGTGTAATAATCAATAGGATTATTAGTAAATATTTTTTCATCTGAATTTATGCTTTACTGTGACTAGGGGTTATGAAAATTTAACTCTTAAAAAAGAAGAGGAAGCATAGTAGGTTGTATTATTATCTTCTCTCTTCTTATGAAAATTCAAAAAATCTTAAGAACTACTATATATAGACGCATGAAAACCAAAGTTTGTTCTTTAAAAGTATGATTAATGAATTTTATTAATTATTACTATTTCTTAAGTATATTTTTAATGTAGTTATTAATTTCAGGGTTAGAGGGTCTCATTGCATTAACTGTTATAATTTTTCCTTCAGGATTAATAAGTACAAAAGTTGGATATCCAGAAATCTTATATAATTGTGTAATATTATACTCAGATTTCTCTCTATCTTCATGTAATTGGATTCCTTTTAATTTTTCTTTTTCTATAAATTCTTCCCATACATCTCTTTTATCATTAACTGAAACACTCATAAACACAATATTATCTTTATGAAAGTTTTGTTCTAATTTTTTCAAATATGGTATTTCTTGCTTACAAGGATTACACCATGTTCCCCAAATATCTAAATACACATATTTTCCTTTAAAATTAGATAATGAAACTTTTTCTCCTTTCGCATTTTTATAAGTAAAATCAGGAGCTTCACTCCCCGGAGCTAAAGCTTTAATACTTTGATATGTTTCTTCTACGTATTTTTTTAGAGATTCTTTTGTTATTAAATCCTTAACCCCATAATATATTTTTTCATAATCAGGGTTACTTGAAGTTAAACTTCTTATAGGGTATTGCCACAATAAAGCATCTTTAATCTTAGCTGATTTATAGTTTCTAATCTCTTTAATAGCTTCCTCATTAAATTTACTGTAATTATCATACCCTCCTATTTGATTAATAATTTTGTCTGTAAAAAGTTCGGTAACTAAATAACTATAGGTAACAGAGTTACTGAAATATATTTCATTATCTAAACCTACGTTTGTAATAAACTCGGTAATCAGTTTTTTTATTTTAGGGTAATATTTGTTTAAATCATAACTTACTTCTCTATAAGACTTCCCTACAAAAAAACAGTTGTATCTAGGATAACTTTTTACTAAACTTATGTAATCAAACTCTATATTCTTTTTTTGTAACTCTTTAAAATTTTGAGTATAATTACTCTTTTCTATTAATTTATTTAATTCCTTTTTCTTTCTATCTAATCTTTTTATAAAATCATCTTCATTGAGTTTATGCCAATCATCAAATTCAGCCTTATTTTCAACATCTAAGAATACACATTCTGTATTAATAAAGGTATTTACATTATCTCCAGAACTTACAAATTGTAAAGTAGTAATCCCACCCTTAAAATTAAAATTAACCACCAATTCATCTTCTAAACCAATATATAAAGGAATGTTATAATATTCTCCCAAAGCCATTGTATAAAAACCTTCTTTTACAGTAAGAGTATCTAAAAAAGTACCTTCTTCATCTAATTTTATCTTCTTATCTCTTCCCTCTCCTTTAACAGAAAAAACATTTGTATAATAATTCTCTATCTTACCTGAGAAAATAACGGTTCTTTTTTCATTACTTTGAGTACTTTTTTTACATGAAATTATCACTATTGAGAAACAAGCAATAATAAATAAACTTGGTAGTTTTAAACAATTCATAAATCTTGTATTACTTTTTACTATAAAAATATTTTGAGGTTTCCACCTCGTTCACTAAGACGTTAGAAAAAGTTGCCCCCCTATTTTTTTAACACTTTTAATTAAAAAAATAATATTTTAATTAAAAAAACAAAAGATAAAGACGTAAAAAAACTATGACCCCCTAATGATTTTTCATATTATTTTTATTTATTACATTTCGCCCATAAACAACTGAAATATAGCTATTTTAATTATGATTTATGAGAAACAACAGAAACCTATTTTGGGTTCAATTAAAAAACAAAGACCAAAAAGTTTTTTCATCTTTTTTTAACAATATGTATCCCAAACTTTTTTCTATAGCCTATAATTCAATAAACAACAAAGACGCTTGTTTAAATATCGTGCAGGAAACTTTTTCAAAGTTTTGGTTTGTATTACAAGATATCACTCCTGAAAAAGGTTATATGGAAGCATATTTAATAAAAATATTAAAGAATAAAATTATAGACTATTACCGAAAAAACAATGAAAACCAAATTTACCTTGACGATCTTTCTATTGAAACAATGCCTGTTTGCCAAATATATCCAGATGAAGAGCTAGAGCAACAAGAAGTTATTTACAAAATGACTTCAATTGCCATTGAGAATTTACCCGAAAGTATTAAAGATATTTTTATTCTTTCTAAATTAAAAGGGTTTACCTACAAAGAAATTGCAAGAGATAAAAATATATCTGTCAAAACGGTAGAGGCTCATATTACTAAAGCTTTTAAAATATTAAAAAAAGACTTAAAAAAGTTTCTTTGATTATTAGGGTGTTAAATTTTTTAACCGTCTTAAAATAAAGGGAACGCACTTATATTACACTAATGAAGCAAGAAAAAAACAAAATAGAAGAAATTTTCAACTCTTTAAAATATATGCCTGAAAACATCACTGTGGATATTGAGGCTGAAAAGAGAGATTTTTTTGAAAATTTAGAAAAAAAGAAACGTAAAAAATTTATTAAAAAGTATTATAAATACGCTGCTATACTAATCATAGGCGTATTAGTTACAAGCATTTATTATAGCCAATCTAATTTAAAAAATACATTACAAGAACTATCTTCTAAAACATTTATACCTAAAGGAGATACAGGAAAAATAATATTACCTGATGGTTCTTCTGTTTGGTTAAATTCAGGCAGTAAACTAACTTATAATGATTTCTCAAATAGTAATATACGTAAAATTACTCTTGAAGGTGAGGGTTTTTTTGATGTAAAAAAAGACAAAAGACCTTTCGTTGTGTATACAACGAAAAATATAGAAGTAAAAGTATTGGGAACAACTTTTAATGTTAAAGCTTATCCGGAAGATGAAAAAGTTGAGACTTCATTGCTTACAGGTAAAGTGCAACTAAGTATAAAAGACACTTCCTCACAAAAAAATATTGATATGGTACCTGGTGAAAAAGTTATTTACACTAAAAAAACAAAGGAAATACATGTAAAAAAAGATAGTAATATTGAAAGTGAAAAAATGTGGATTGGAGGTAAGTTAATTTTCAAGCAAGAAACTTTTAAAGATATAGCCAACGAGTTAAGTCGTGTTTTTAATGTAGATATTATTATTAATGATAAAAATCTTGAAAAAGAAATTATAACTGCCTCATTTACTAGGAGCACATCTCTAAGAGAAATATTTCAAGTCTTAAAAATAACTTCAAACTTTAATTATGAATTTAATAATAATAAATGGATCTTAACAAGATAGTCAAAAAGAAGTGAAGAGCGGCAACTCTTCACTATTTTCAGCAAAATTAACAACCTAATTTATTAATTTAAACCAAAACAAAGGTATGAAAAAAAGCCCTAAAAAGCTTCTTTATAATACAAAGAAGCTACCCTTAAACAAATCATTAGCAATGAAATTAACTCTATTTTTATTTTTATTTAGTATACTTCAGGTATTAGCTATTGACACTTATTCTCAAAACAAAATAACTATTAATATTAAAGATACACCACTTAGCAATGCTTTACATATTGTTGAACAACAAACTAACCTACTCTTTGTTTACAATCATAAAACAATAGGAAGTTTTAAAGTTAGTGCTAATTTTAAAAATAAGCCATTAAACACTGTATTAGAAAAATTACTAAAAAATAAAGAAATAAGCTACAAAAAAGTTAACAATCATCTTGTTTTTTATACTGCGGATGATGATATTAATCATATTCTTAAAAACTTAAATAAATCACTTACAAACAGTATAAATTCTAATTTAGAAAGCACATCTATTACTACGTCATTACAAGACAAAAATATTTATGGAAAAGTTATTGATGAATTTGGTGAGCCCATACCTGATGTAACAGTAAGAATAAAAAATACCAAAAGATTTACCTATACGGATGTAGACGGTAATTTTGTAATTACCATTAAAAATAAAGAAAACACTTTGCTATTTACTTATATTGGTTTTGAAGACAAAGAAGTTATTATATCTAATCAAAATAACATTACCGTCTTATTAAAAGAAGCTAGTAATGTTTTAAATAATGTTAATGTTACAGCTAATACGGGGTATCAAGAAATAAACCGTGAACAAGCTACGGGAGCTTATAGTGTAGTCACAGCCAAAACACTCGATAGAAGAATATCTCCAACTAATAATTTATTAACAGAAATAGAGGGACAATTACCAGGTGTTCAATTAAATTTAGATCATCAAAATCCTAATAGAGCAATTTTAATCAGAGGGGTTTCCAGTTTATTAGGTTCTAACAGACCTTTAGTAGTATTGGATGGTTTCCCTATGGATTCCTTCGATTTAAGTTCGTTAAATGCAAACCATGTAGAAAGTATAACTGTATTAAAGGATGCAGGGGCAGCCTCTATTTATGGTAAAAGGGCTTCAAACGGTGTTATAGTAATTACAACAAAAAAAGGTAAAAAAGGAAAAGATAAATTTACATACCAATCTTCTTTTTCTATAACCCCTCGTCCAAACTTTAACTATTTAAACTACGCCAATACTCAAACTCATATAGACTTACAAAAGATAGATTTAGATGCTTTTATTCAGGAAATGGCAGGTTTTGGTATTACGGATGAAAGTACCGTAAGATTTTATGCAGGGTTTACTTTTAATACTCCTGTAGATGATTTGATTTTAGATGAGCGTTATGGTGCTATTTCATCATCTACATTAAAGACTGAGTTAGATCGTTATTCTAAAATAGATAACACAAAACAATTTGAAGAACTTTTTTACAGAAATGAATATGCAACGCAACATGATTTTAGTCTTTCTGGTGGGAATGATACTTCCAATTATTTAGCTTCATTTAACTATTTAAAATCTGATGGTAATACCATCGGTAACAACAACGAAGTTTATCGTTTTACGTTAAACGGAAATAAAAAATTTAGTGAAAAATTTAATTTTTCCTACGGAGCTAATTACTTAAGGGCAAAGAGGAATTTTTTAGATGTTAATTTAAGTACTTTAACCAGTATTAGACCTTATGAGCTATTTGCTGATGATAATGGAAAAGCATTAGCTATTGAAGGATTGGAATTTACAAATGAAGAGATAAATAGAGATGGTGCAATTCCCGATGAGTTTTTAGATCAACTATCTGATTTAACATTTAAACCGTTAGAAGAGGTTCATCAAAAAACAAATACTGCGAATAACAATAATTTTAGAGTTCAAGCCAACTTGAATTATAAACTAAATGATAATTTAAATTTTGATATTGGCGCTGTGTATGAAAAAGGGAGTACAAAGCAATCAAATTATTTTTCAAAAGATTCGTACTACATGCGTTTGTACTTTAATACCTTTGCAGAGTATAACCCTTCTACTAATAATTTAACTTTTCATATTCCTAATACTGGAGGACGTCTTACTGAAACAATACTAGATAATGAGCACTTTACAGGAAGGTTGAAAACTAATTATAATTATAGTTTAGATAAAAAAGGGAAACACTTAATTAGTGGAATTTTTGGTCTTGATGTTAGAGAAATTAAATCTGATTTTAATAGAAATACAGTATTTGGATACAATCCAGAAACAAATACAAATGCATTAACAGACTTTAAAACCTTATTTTCAGAAGGTATAAGCGCTTCAGCTATGTTGCCATCTTATTTCCTTCAAGGTGGATTGAATTTTGGTGGAGCTTCAAGCTATAGAATAGGTGATATTAGAACACCTGGTCAATTTTTCTCAAGATCGTCAGCTATAATTAGAGAAATCGGTTTATATGCTAATATGGCGTATAGCTTTGATAAAAAGTATAATATTACTGCAAATATTAGAATAGATAATGATAATGTAGTGTCACACAGCCCCAAATTTAAAAATAAACCTATATGGCATGTTGGTGGCTCTTGGAATATTCATAATGAAGACTTTTTTAAATCTTCTTGGATTAATAATTTAAAATTACGATATACTTACGGTTTAACAGCAAATGCCTCACCTTTAGGTAGTGGAACAGGCTTATTTATTACAGGCTCTAGAAGCTTGTTAAACCCTGATAATGGCAAGCCTACATTTGATATTTTAAACCCAATAAATAGTAGCTTACAATTAGAATTTACTAAAAATCATAACTTTGGGGTAGATTTTAGTCTTTTTAATAACAGAATTAACACTACGTTTGATGTCTACAATAAAAAAACCGAACGCTTATTTGGTAATTCAAGAATTGACCCTACAAAAGGGTTCAATAATATTTTAAATAACACTGCCCAAATAACAAACAAAGGATTTGAACTCTCTTTAAATACTAAAAATATTAAAACTCATAATTTTGGTTGGGCTACAAATGTAATTTATTCATACAATAAAAATAATGTAGATAAAGTTGAAAATGTAGAAATAGGGGGTGGTTTTGAATTTTTACATGTTGAAGGATTACTTGATGGAACTATCCCTGTTGAAGGTTATCCGGTAGATGCATTATTTAGTTATGAATTTGCAGGTTTAGACCCTAATGATGGGTACATTTTAGTTAAAGATCAGGGTGGGAATGATTTTAAATTATATGGGTATGCTCCCGGAGTTTATGGTAATCAAAATCCAGACTATGATGCCAATGCACTAAATCGAAATGCTTTAAAATATAGCGGAACTATACTTCCTAGCTATCAAGGAAGCATTACTAATTATTTTTCTTATAAAAATTTTGATTTGTCTTTTATGTTTTACTTTCAAGGAGGTAATCATTTTAGGGGTGAATACGCTAATAGAGGTGGTAGGATACGTGTTAATAAACAGTTAGAAAATGCTTGGAGGCAACCAGGAGATGAAAATAGTACAAATATTACTTCAGTATATAACAGAGATGCTATTAATATAAGTTCAGGAACGCTCTCTGATATTAACATTCAAAAAGCAGATTTTATCAAATTGAGAGAAGTTATTTTAACGTATAATTTAACAGGTGATTTTTTAGATAATTCACCTTTTACTGGAATAAAATTTACACTACAGGGACGTAATTTATGGTATGCAGCAGCTAACACCATTGGAGTGGATCCTGAAGCATTTACTACTCAAACTTCCGGTGCAGGTAGTAGAACTTTACCTGTAGAACCTACCTACACATTTGGTATTAATTTAAACTTTTAAATGATGAAAAAAAATATAATACATACCATATCAATAATAGTATTTACCCTTTTTATTAGCTGTTCTGATTATTTAGAAAAACTACCTTCAAATGTTATTACACCTAGTCAAACAACAGACTATGATGAAATGTTAAACAGCTTTTCTCTTTTTAGAAGTATGCCTGATGAATATATTTATTTAAGTGACGCTTCATCTTTATATTTTGCACAACAACCTTTTGGAGCTAAGGAAAATGCTTTTTTTTGGGAAGTTGACCTAATGTATAGCTATGGGAACTCTCCCAATTTATGGAATGTTCCTTACAGTAAGATATATACATATAATGTTGTTATAGATGGAGTAATGAGCTCAGAAGGAGGTTCGGAGTCAAAGAAGAAGGAAATTTTAGCAGAAGCTAAATTGGGAAAGGCTTTTGAATTATTCTATTTAGCGAATACCTTTTGTAAACAGTATGACATAGCAACAGCTTCTAATGACCCCGGAATACCATTAGTTTATTCAATAGATGTAGCTGAACCTATTCCAGGTAGAGGAACTTTACAAGAAACCTATGATTTTATCATAGAATCTTTACAACAAGCAATTCCAAACTTACCTATGAATAATACAGATAGGTTTAGGGGATCTAAATTGGCTGCTTATGGTTTGTTAGCAAGGATTTATTATTATATGTCTAATTACGAAGAAGCCGAAAAATATGCCGAAGAAGTATTAAAAATAAATAATACCATCGTTGATTTAAATACGGTAACAAATTATGCAGATTATCAAATAAAAGATAATCCGGAAGAGATTTATATTCGAGTAATTTCAGGTGGAGCTAATGGCCCTCAAGTAGCTTTAGCTTCAAACCATATAAATTTGTACAATACTCAAGATGATTTAAGATTTTTTAATAGAAATTATATTATAAATATATTTGGAGGGTATGAAAATTTTAGAGAGTTAAATTTTGGTATTTCTGTACAGGAAATGATTTTTATAGCAGCGGAAGCAAAAACAAGAAAAAATGAATTATCTGACGCATTAATATTGATAAATAACTTTTTAAGAACAAGAATAGACAATACTGTTTATACTGATTTTACTTCAACAAATCAAGAGGAAGTTCTTAATTGGGTTTTAGCTGAAAGAAGAAAAGAGCTATACTTTAGAGGGCTTCGTTGGTTTGATATGAGAAAATTATCAAAAGAAGGTAAAATGCCTAACCTTACCCGAGAATATACGAATTTTAATACAGGGGTAACTACAACATACACACTTGAAGGAAATAGTAAAAAATATACATTATTAATACCTGAAGTAGTTATGAGTTTTAACCCGGATATGCCTCAAAATGAACGATAGAATTAATCGTCTTTTTTCAAATTAAAATTAATCACCCTATCTACTACTATAGTTAGGGTGTTTTTAACAACTTATAACTTTTAAAAATGTTTCAAAAAAATATATACTTGTTATTGAGTATAATTACTCTATATGCATGTCAACAAGAAAAAAAACACTTAATTTCCGGTGAAATTAATACTCCTTCATTTATTAAATACATCTACTTACTAGAACCTGATACTACTCAAAAAACAAAAGGTTTTAAAATAATAGACTCTTCAAAAATTAATAATCATACTTTTTATTTTGACTACAACCTACAAAAAAAATCAAAGTTAATTACCTTAGGTTTTAAGCCTTCTTATAGTAATAACGACTTGCATTTTTATAATGAAAATGACTCTCATTTATACAAAACATTACTTCTAACTCCACAAGGAATAAACTTAAAAGCCGGCATCAATTTTTCTGAAGTAGAATTTAAAGATTCTATAAACCTTAACTATGATAAGCTCTTAAAAAAACTAGACCAACTCTCATTACAAAATAATGAAGAATATAAAAAAATAATAAACTCTTACTCTAAAAATCAAAATAACAATACTAATGAAAAAATATATCTATTGGAATCTAAAATAAATACAGAAAAAATAGAGTTATTAAAAACTTACATTGAAAAAAACTCTGGTAATCCAATGAGTCTCTTTGCTTTTGACTCTTATCTTTTTCCTTTACTCCAAAAGAAATCTAAAGAAGATATTCAAATGTTAGAAAGAATGTTAAATTCTTTTAATGAATATGCAAACTTGCCTGTTTACAGAAATTTAAAATATAATATACAAAAATATAAAAACTGTGCCATTGGAGGTGTATTTCCTGATTTAGAAGGAATAAACACAGAAGATCAACTTGAAAATTTAAGTAGTTATAAAGGTAATTATGTTTTACTCGATTTTTGGTTTAAAAATTGTAAACCTTGTGCTTTAGAAGTTCCTTATTTAAAACAAGTACATGAAAAGTATAAAAACAAAGGTCTTAAAGTAATTAGTTATAGTATTGATTCCGGTAATTTTTGGAAGCAGACTGTTAAAGCTGAAAAAGAAATGATTTGGCATCACTTGTCTATACCTAATAATGAATACCTGAATCCAATGACTAACAGGTTATGTATTGAAGCCTTTCCTACTATTTATTTACTATCTCCCGAAGGAGTTGTATTAGAAAATAATTTATCACAAGAAACCATTCTAAAAGCTGTTTCCAACTATTTTTAAACGTTAAAATTAGTTAATTCTTTCTTCCTTATTAGGGGGTAACATAAATACCTCGTCTTATAAAGAAATACTTACTAAAAATAATAATGAAAAAAACATTTCTACATTTATTTGCCCTTATAATACTTTTATCAATTAGTTGTAAAGTAAGTCAAGCTCAAAAAACAACGTTTATAAATAGTTCTGATAATACAAACACCGATAAGTACAAACTTATCATTAAAACAGATACTAACGGTTTTACTTATGAAGAGGTTACTAACGATCCTTCTAAATTAAGACTTTACACTTTAAATAATGGGTTAAAAGTTTATTTAAGTAAAAATGATCGTACACCAACTATACAAACTTATCTAGCTGTTCGTACCGGATCAGTTAATGATCCGCTAGATAACACAGGCCTTGCACATTATTTAGAGCATATGCTTTTTAAAGGAACTACAAATTACGGAACTGTAAACTGGGAAAAAGAATCTAAAGAAATTGATGTTATTGCTGATTTGTATGAAAAACATAAAGCTACCAATAATAATAATATAAAAAAATCTATTTACAGAAAAATTGATAGTGTATCGCAAATAGCATCTAAATATGTCGTAGCCAATGAGTATGATAACATGGTTACTGATTTAGGAGCTACCGGAACCAATGCTCATACTTCATTTGAAGAAACTATTTACAAAAACACTATTCCTTCAAATGAATTAGATAAATGGTTATTCTTAGAAAGTGAACGATTTAAAAAAGTTGTTTTGCGTCTATTTCATACAGAATTAGAAGCCGTTTATGAGGAATTTAATCAAGCTCAAGATAATGAAGGAGGCAAAATGTATTATACTATGCTAGCCGCTTTATTTCCTGATCATGTTTATGGAAAACCTGTTATTGGTGAAGCATCTCATTTAAAAAATCCTTCAATGAAAGCTATTGATAGCTACTTTAATACTTATTATGTTCCTAATAATATGGCTATATGCTTATCAGGAGATTTGGATTATGATAAAACAATTAACATGATTAACAAGTATTTTGGTAACTATCAGAGAAAAGACTTCTCTAAGCCAGAGGTTCCTCACTCCCCTCCTTTAACAAACATTATAACCAAAGAGGTTACCTCTCCCTCTAAACCATATTTAATGCTTGCATATAAAATAAATGAAGGTATGGGGCATAAATCTGAACAATATATTTCTCTGATTAATAATATTTTTCAAAACTCCGGAGGAGTAGGATTAATTGATAAAATTAATGAAGAACAAAAAGTTTTGTCCGCAAGAGTAAATTATGATATGAACTCAAAATATGGATATCAATATTTTAATATTATTCCAAAAGAGGGGCAAACATTAGAGGAAGCTAAAAACATTATTCTAAATGAAATTGAAAAAGTAAAAAACGGAAAATTTGAAGACTGGTTACTGCCTGCAACTATTAATAACATCAAATTAAGAAGTCAAAATCAATATCAAAGTAATACTAACAGAGCCCAAACATTCTACCATGCTTTTATTCATAATCAAGAGTGGTTAGATTATGTTAATTATGAAGATAGACTTAGTAAAATTAATAAAGAAGATTTAATAAATTTTGCTAAACGTTTTTTTCAAAATAATTATGTAATTGTTTACAAAAAAGAAGGGGAAAAATCTGATATGGTTAAAGTTAAAAACCCTAAAATTACTCCTATACAAATAGACAGAAGTAGACAATCAGACTATACCCTTAATTTTAATAATATAGAAAGCTCTAAATTATCTCCCAAGTTTATTTCTTATGAAGAAAAACAGCAGTTTATTAATACTTCTAAGTTAAAAAATGGTATTGAATTTAATTTTGTAAAAAATAAAGAAACCAATTTATTTACTCTCTCTTTTATCTATAAAATTGGATCAAAACACAATAAAAAACTAAGTTTAGCTTCTAGTTATGCGACAATGCTTGACTCTGAAAAATATTCATTAAACTATCTTAAGAATGAATTTTACAAATTAGGGCTAACATACTCTTTTCAAGTTAGTGGAGAAGAAAGTTTTATTTCTCTATCTGGTTTAGAAGAAAATTTAGGAAAAGGTTTAGAATTATTGCTTTATTATATAAACAATTTAAAACCAGATAAACAAAAATACCAACAATTAGTGAGTTCAATACTACAAGGCAGGGAACGAAGTAAAAATTCTAAAAATGGAATTTGGTCTAGTTTACAATCATATATTATCTATGGTAAAGATCCCATAAACGACCAATACTCAAAAAGTGAATTAGAAACAATTAACCATGAAAAACTTTTAACCGAACTTAAAAGTATATTTAAGTATTCTGAAAAAATATACTACTACGGAAGTAATAAAAAACAAGTAATACAATTAGTAGATACTTTATATAAACCTTTATTGCCAAAAATAGAAACACCATCAAAAAAGGAGTACTTTCCCTTAAGTACTAACGATAAAAAAGTATTTTTAAAAGATTTTGATATGGTTCAGGCAGAAATATTTATGTTTAGTAATCAGGGCAAAAAATACGATGCTAAACATCTTGCCACTGCTGCATTATTTAACAATTATTTTGGCTCTGGAATGTCTTCAATTGTATTTCAAGAAATAAGAGAGGCCAAATCTCTTGCCTACTCAGCTTCGATTTATTATAGTACTCCTTATAAAAATGATGAAAGTAATATTTTACAAGCTTCGGTTTCAACGCAATCTAATAAGTTAGAAGAAGTAATAACCACATTAAATCAATTACTTAATGGTAAACTTCCTAAGTCTATTGAGAAATTTAACATTACAAAAGAAAATATGTTGAAAAAATATGCCACTTCCAGACCTCATATAAGTAATTATTTTTATGATGTAGAAAGTATTAAAAAGTTAAAAGAAGAAAACTCTTACATTCCTAGTGAAAATATATATAATGAGTTAACCAAATTAACATTTAATGATATAGCTAATTTTTATGAAGAAAATATAAAAAATAAGAATTTCAGGTATGCCATTATGACAAATATTAAAGATATTAATAAAAAAATATTAGAAAAAACAGGAACTATTGAAGAGATTAATACGGATGAGATTTTTAAACAATAAATAAAATTGTAGATTATAAAACAGCAGTAATGTTAGCTAAAAAAGATTTTTAGAAGGGTTTTATTTTATGTTTTCATACTGTTTAATTTTATAAACAACTAAGTTCTCTATTCCAGTCTTATTATTGTTAGAAGATATTTCTATAATAACACATAAGTGATAGAAATAAAAAAATCGACGTATTAATAAACAAGGTGCAGTGGCATTGTATATAATAAATTTTTAGAAGGGTTTATTATTTTATACAATAAAGCTGCACTTTAATTTTCATTTTATTCTGGTCTAAATCTTATGTTAATTTTATGATTAATCTCATTATTTTTAATTTGTAGCTTTTTTGAAAGTAGACTTTGTACACCATTCTTAAAAAAAATATAAAAACGTGTACAGTAACGCACGTTTAAATACTGTACACGTTTAAAAATCGTTATAAAAAAACGTGTACAGAGTTTATAAAAACACCCTTGTACACGATTGGTTACTAAAAATTAAAAACGTGTACAGCTATGATTGAAAAAATAAAACGCTACTTAGGTATTAGTAATGCCGCTTTAGCTTACTATCTGGATACCTCGTTAGATTATATAAAATCTGTAATTTCCGGAAGGCGATTGCTTTCACTACCTGCTCTTCAAAAGTTATTGATAGTACATGAAGCGTTACAGCTTAATAAAAAAGTTCATGAATTACCTTGGGTTGCTTTATTATTACAACAACAAGAAGCTCATAGTAATAACAATAACTTGGCAACACTTACTAAAATAAACCGCGCAATTGTTAGTAAAGAAGCAGAAGTTGCCAAAGAAACGGTAAAGGTTAAAGAGCTTTTAAGAGGGGGGAATGCCTTTGACAGTTTGCTAAAAAACACCTCACTAACTCCGGAAAAACAAAATTGGGCACAACGGCAACAACGTATTGTAACCAGTAGAATAAGTGAACGGTTTGAAAATATTGTGCGTATACATGCTGAGCTGGAAGCTTTAAAAGCAAAAAGAAATTACTTAAGCAATGTAAAAATAACGTCGATTATTAATTGATCATAAGGTTTATATAAAAAAGAAAAGAGCCTTTTTTTTGTGTGAGAACTCTTTTCTCTCGGGAGGGACAAACGCGATTTCGGGGAACTTCTAAAAATCATACTGTAAAGATAGACGAGTATTACAGCTTATTTTTCTTTTTTAGTTTTTCAGTATCTTTTTTTAGTTAAAATGCAAGTAGGTATAGATTAACTGCTTTGTTACTTTTTTTTCATAGAAATTCATAAAAAAAGAGTTCATAGGGGTGAACTCTTTTTTATAGTG
>NZ_JBOCUK010000050.1:0-15579 GCF_050606265.1 Tenacibaculum sp. TC6
GTGTGCGCTTTTTCTTGTGTGGACTCGTATTCATAAAATAAGTCTAATTTGTGTCAACTTATTTCAGGACGGGACATCATAAATAAAAAAGGAGTAGTTAAAACTACTCCTTTTTTATTTTAGTTATGTAAATAATCGAACTCCATATATTTCCATAAAACATATAATAAATTTACAGTAAACTTCAACAATTTTAAACAGTAGCTAACAAGTTCTTTTTTCTATTTTATTTTTTATTTTTAAAACCACACACCGTAACTTATTGACTTTTAATCGAAAAACAAGTTCCTTTTACGGAAAACCATAGAAAAATTAAAATCTTTTTTTTTAAATTTAAGGAAGTAAGTTAAAATTTAGCTTACTAAAAATTGTTCATTTAAACCAAAACTATAGACACATTATATCATATTTCCACTGCAAAACTTATGTTATAGTTTATGTTTTGATTTACTTGTAACACACATTATGGGTTATTACATACCCCCAACGAGTATTAACCTAATTTAACCTTAAAATGAAAAAACATGTCTTACTACTACTATTTGTATTTTTATTATTTAATTGTTCAACTAATGATGATTATTCACCACCATCAGAGCCAGATACAAACATAATAATAGAAAGCTTCAAAGCGAAAATTACGTCTCCTTCACAATTCAGAGATTACTCTTTTTATAACCAAGGATGTGAGGGCATTTTTGAAAACCCCGACCGAAGCACACTTTTTCAAGGAAATGTAGATATTGGCTATGTTAATGGCTCTGCACATCTCAAAAACTCAGACATTGTTGTTACTTGGGTAAGTAGCGTTGATGGTATCTTTTATCAAGGGAACCCTAATGATTCTATGGAAACTGAAATAGAAAAAAAACTAAGTAAAGGTGTTCATACCATTTACTTAAATGTTTCTATTCCTTCTAAAAACATACATATAAAAGATTCAATTACACTATCTAATGCTATTCAATTAACAGCTAAAAACACCAGTAAATCTGTTAAACTCACTTGGACAAAATATGAAGGTTCTGATTTTAAATCGTATATTATTTATACAGAAGATTTCAAACCTATTGTAGAAATTAACGATATAAATACCTTAGAATATAATTTTGAAAATTTCACTTCTTTAGTAGAAAAAAAGCAGTACCAAGTTATTGTAAGAACGAAAGGAGTTTACGAACATATTATAGGAAGTAATATAGAAAAAATGTATCCCGGAATTTTTATTGATTTCCCGTATTACATACGAAAAATAATTAGTGACCCTATAAGAAATAGACTCTATGGTTTGGTTGGCAATAAAAACTATATATCTGATAATTACGGACTTGTCATTATTGATATAGACTCTCAGAATTTCAAGGTAAATTCACATATTTTAAAAGATACTTTTTATACAGATTTTGATATTTCACCTGATAACGAAAATTTATTTTTATCACAAACAGATAACGAGGAAATAGTAAAACTAAACCTAACTACGTTAACCCCTACTTCTTTTACTACAAATACAGATAGCTGGGGAATTCATAAAATAGAAGCCGGAGTAAATAACACCCTCTATTGTTATGGAAATTCACCTACTTTTGATAGTTCTAAATTTTGGATTTATGATGGAAATACCGGAAATTTAATTAACGGACCAATTACTTCTTTTTTAACGCATGATGATATAGAATATAATCATAAAAATCAAGCTTTATACACAGGAAAAAGTAGTGTTAATAACGGAAGAGTTTATAAATTCAATACAGATAATACATTTGTTGATGTAAGCTCATATCCAATTTGGTTAACAACAATTTCATCTCCGGAACCATTCATTCTTTTAGCACAAAACAATCAAAGTCTTTTTTGGGAGAATTATCAATTAGATTTGGATTTAAACATTATCAGAACCTTTACTTCTAACATAAAAGCGTGTAGCCCAAATAACATTCTTCTTTCTGATTATGAAAAAGTATATACTTACAACGATTTGAGCATTAAGTACACTTTTCCTCAATTTCCAACGGGAACGTCTGTTGCTAATACTATCGTATTTTCTGATGATGATAACCTTATTTTCTGTAGAGCAGATCAATCAAATGTTAAGAATCACGGAGAACTATACTACAAAGGCCAAACTTATATTTTTAGGTTTAAAGTAGGAAAAAATAATTTTTAAGAATAAAAGGGTAAACGAGAAATTTATTTACCCTTTTTTACATTCATAAATAGTAAACTTTGCATTTTCTTTTATAATGGTAACCTCTTTAAATAATAAACTTAAATGAGTTTTATAATTCAAATGTTTATTGGCTACTAACACAAAGCGTCCTTCATCTTTTAAACAGGCAAGTACTTCTTTAAACAAAACTAAACTTACCTCTATATTATTTTCATATTCAAAATGAAACGGAGGGTTTGAGACCACAACATCGAATGAATTTTCTTTTAAAGAAACCAATGTGTTATTACAAATAAAAGTTGCCTTTTTACTAGCTATATTTAACTTTGATGATTCAATAGCCAAATTAAAATCGTCAAGTAACGTAATTTCTGCATTTGGATTTAACTCAAGTACTTTATGTCCTATCACACCATTACCACATGCTAAATCCAATATTTTTACCTCATGATTATAAATAGTTAAATGCTCTAAAAAAAACTGAGTTCCTATATCGATATGTCCGGAAGAAAACACTCCGTAATATTGTTTAAAAACTGTTCCCTTAAAATCAATATTCTTTATTAATTCAGCATCAGATATTTTTGATTTTGGCTGCTTTAACAACAATAATCTAGCTTTTTTCCATGCTTTTGATTGTTCAATCACATCAAAATACCGTTCGGCAATAGTTAAAAATGAGGTTGAAAAATACTTGGTCATAAATCCACATACTACTTCTGTTTCATTTGTACTCGAACGATGAATTTGTTTTAAAAACAATTCAAATAGCTCAAGTGACTTGGGTATTTTTATCAAGGCTAGTTCAACTTGCTGTAAACTTTCTAACGGATTTTTATAAACAACTTTAGCTTCTATTTTATTTAAAGCTAAATTTAATTCTATCGCTTTTTGTTGACTTGCGTATGTATAAATTGTTGTTACTTCCTGTTTTTGTAACACACTATTCCAAACTCCAAAACGATCATTAAATAAATGAACTTTTTTACTTTCTTTATTTTTAAAAAAGTAATCTAACACCATTAATTCAGCATTACTCCAAGCCCTTAAACTTTTATCTTCTGTTTCAGGATAACGCTGTAGTTGATAACACTGATTATTTATTTCTAATACTGATTCCAAATTAGTTTTATCTTCAAGATCAAGAATTAAACAGTTACTTCCTCTTTATAATAAATTTTGTCAAATGAGGTAATGTTTCCATCCTTATCTCTTCTGAAAACATGTTTTGGCCCAACTTCAGAAATCGATTTTTTCCCCATAGCAGCTACAAACTCTTTTACAGCAGCAATTGTTTTTTCGTGATAATTTTTCACTCTTACATTTTTATACTCAACCACTAAAGCTTCAACTAAATCCTCATCTTGAGTTGCTACTCCAACAGGACAAGTATCTAAATTACACTCTCTTGCCTGAATACACCCTAAACTAAGCATAAAACTTCTAGCCATACCAATAGCATCAGCTCCTAAAGCTAAATATTTTACCACATCAAATGCATCAACAGCTTTACCACTTGCTATTATTTTTATTTCTTTTCTTAGTCCATATTTCTTTAATGTCGTATTCACAAAGGCTAGTCCGTCTAACAAAGGAGTTCCGATATAATTAGTAAACTCTAACGGGGCGGAACCGGTTCCTCCTTCACCTCCATCAACAGCTATATAATCCGGATAATTCCCTGCATCAGAAAACGCTTTTATCATTTGCTCTATCTCGTCATTATCTCCCACGCAAAACTTAATTCCAACTGGTTTTCCTTCGCTTAAATCACGTACTTTTTGTATAAAAGCAATCATTTCCTCAAAATTTGAAAAAGAAGAATGTCCGGGAGGTGAATCAACCCTTGTGAAAGGTTTTACAGAACGAATTTTAGCAATTTCCTCTGTATTCTTCTTCGCCGGTAAAATTCCTCCATGTCCTGGTTTTGCCCCTTGTGAAAATTTAATTTCAATCATCTTCACTTCCGGTCGCCTAGCATTTTCTTTAAAAGTTTCATCATCAAATACTCGTATTTCATTTTCAGTTTTACCGGCACCAAAATAACCGGTACCTACCTGAAAAATCAAATCGCCTCCTTGTAAATGGTAAGGAGAAATTCCTCCTTCACCGGTATTATGAGCAAAGCCTCCCATTTTAGCTCCTTGATTAAGTGCCATAATAGCATTTTTACTTAAGGAACCAAATGACATAGCCGATATGTTAATAATAGAAGCATTGTATTTTTTAGCACATTTATCTGAACCAATTAAAATTCGTTCTCCTTCAATATGATGATGATCTTGTGGGAATAAAGAATGTTTTACAAATTCATAGCCTTTTTTATAAACATTGTGCTGAGTTCCAAAAGGAACTGTTTCGATTTCTTGTTTAGAACGTTGGTAAACAATACTTCTCTTCTCACGATTGATTGGAGTTCCATTTAAATCATCTTCAATAAAATACTGTTGAATTTTTTCACGTTCTTCTTCAAATACCCATCGAAGTCTTGCTACAATTGGAAAAGCTCTCATTAATGAATGCTTTTTTTGTATAAAGGCATCGTAAATGGTTAACAATGTAATTGCTGAAGATATTGTTAGTAAAATATAATTCCCCATCTCTGGCATAAAATACACTAACACACCACACAATGCATTAATTACAACAACAACGGCTAATATGGTATCTCTCATTTTTATATCTTTTTATGGCTAAAATACAAGTTTTATTGCATAAAAAAAGCTCTGATATTTACCAGAGCTTTTATATATTTTTGTAAAAACAAAATTACTTTTTGAATTTTGCATATTTATTTTTGAACTTATCAATACGTCCAGCAGTATCTACTAACTTAGACTTACCTGTATAGAAAGGGTGAGAAGTTCTAGAAATTTCTAACTTTATTAATGGATATTCAACTCCATCAACTTCTAAAGTTTCTTTTGTATTAGCGGTTGAACGAGTAACAAATACATCTCCGTTAGACATATCTTTAAAGGCAACCAATCTATAATTTTCTGGATGTAAATCTTTTTTCATCTTTATAATAACTTTAAATTTTATAATGAATTTGTTTAAAATTGGTAAGGTTTTAAACGCCTTCAGTAAAAATCAAAAACCTGCAATGGCTATTTGAGGGTGCAAATTTAACCCTTTTTTTTAATTTCCAAACAAATAAATTGTTTTAATTTGTAGTGTGAATAAATAATTTTTGAATTCAAACTCTTTAACATGCGTATTTGTAAATATTTCATCATAACTTCTTTAGCTATCGTTTCATTAACTTCTTGCAGTGAAACATATTATAAATTTAAACTTAATACTACTAAAAAAACTGTATTAGGAGAAAAAGCTACCATTACATTTGAACAATTACAAGGAAATGCAATTGATTCTGTTCAGCTTTTTGTTGATAATAAAAGAGTTAACAAGAATGAAACCAGCGTTACTATTAATACAGAAGATTTTGGTGCAGGAAAACATGCGGTAACGGCTATTGCTTTTTACCCCAACAAATCAAAAAGAGTAAATAATTCTATTGAAGTTTTTGCAAAAGAAGCACCTACTTTATACACTTTCAAAATTGTAAACACTTATCCTCATGACCAAAACGCTTATACTCAAGGGTTAGAATATCACAATGGTTTTTTATATGAAACTACCGGAAAAAGAGGGCAATCAAGTTTAAGAAAAGTAAATTTACAAACCGGAGAAGTTTTACAAAAAACAGATTTAAGCGACACCTATTTTGGTGAAGGTATGACCATTTACGACAATAAAATTTACTGGTTAACTTGGCAAGCTCGCAAAGGTTTTATATACGCTTTAGATTCTTTTGAAAAAGTTGGAGAGTTCAATTATAATAACAGCCACGAAGGTTGGGGATTAACTCATAGTGATACAGAACTTATAAAGTCTGATGGATCGAATAAAATTTGGTTTTTAAATCCTAAAAACCAACAAGAAAAAAGAAGTATTCAGGCATATACAAATAAGCTTTCTTTAGAAAAACTTAATGAACTTGAATTAATTAACGGAAAAATATACGCTAACTACTGGCAAAAACCTTTAATAGCCATTATTAATCCTCTAAATGGTTGTGTTGAAGGTATTATTAATCTTACAGATTTAGTAAAAGAAATGGAAAAAACGCAAAAGTTAGTTGATGAGGATGATGTATTAAATGGAATAGCTTATGATGCTGACCGTAACCGCATTTTTGTTACCGGAAAACATTGGAGTAAATTATTTGAGATTGAATTAATTAAACAATAATTTTATAGTTTCAAAGTTATATCGTTATTTTAACGAGCTTTATTAACTTTTAATTGTGTTAATTCAATGAGATTCACGCTGCCTTTTTTACTTATATCTATTGCTGTTTTAGTTTCATCTTGTAGAAAAGATTTTGATACTATTCCTAGTTATGGAAATTTAGAATTTTCTAAAGACACTGTTTTTTTAGATACCATTTTTAGTAACATTGGTTCAGCAACCTACAATTTAAAAGTATATAATAAAAGTAACAAAGCTATAACTGTTCCGGAGATTAAATTAGAAAATGGTATTAATTCTAATTACAGATTGAATGTTGACGGAACTCCCGGAAAAGAATTTAAAGACATTACTATTCTAGCCAATGATAGTATTTATGTTTTTGTTGAAACTACTATTGATTTTAGTTCAATAACCGACCCACTATATACAGACAAAATCTTATTTGACAATGGTAATCAACAACAAGATGTTGATTTAGTAACTCTTGTTCAAGATGCTCATTTTATCTTTCCAAGTAAAAATAGCTTAGGCATAGAAACACTTACTATTGATGGAAAAGATTCCGAAATCCAAGGTCGTTTTTTAAAAGATGACGAGCTAACTTTTACAGATGAAAAACCTTATGTTATATATGGTTATGCTGCAGTTCCTTCAACAAAAACACTAACTATTAATCCTGGAGCCAAAATACATTTTCATAGAAATTCCGGTTTAATTGTTGACAAAGAAGCCAGCCTAAAAGCTTTAGGAACTCTTGATAAAAAAATTATTTTTGAAGGTGATAGACTTGAGCATCAATTTGATAATATTACAGGTCAATGGGGTACAATATGGTTACGTGCCGACAGTAAAGAAAACGAATTAAACCACACCATCATAAAAAATGGAATTGTTGGTATGTTGGTAGATGGAATTACTCCTTCTTCTCCCACTCTTACCATAAAAAACTCAGAAATTTATAATAATTCCAGCTACGGAATTTTAGCTAGAAACTCTAACATTGTAGGAGAAAATTTAGTGATAGGTAATACAGGACAATCATCTTTGGCTTGTACCTTTGGTGGTATTTACAATTTCACTCATGCAACCTTTAGTAATTACTGGAATAATAGTTTAAGGCAACTACCCACAGTCTTAGTTAATAACCACACAACCTATGTTAATCAGGATGGTGAAAAAGTAACAGAAATCAGAGATTTATCAGAAGCTAATTTTACAAACTGTATTATTGAAGGAAATAATAACATAGAATTCCTTTTAGATAAAATTGAAGGTACTTTATTCAACTACAGTGTAAAAAATTGTTTAATAAAGTTTGATGATATTAATAAAACTTATAGTAACATCCCGGAACTCAAATTTGATGATTCTACACACTACCAAAACATCATTTTAAATGGATTTTCAGACTTTAGAAATGCTCAAAAAAACGAGTTAATTATTGGTGAAAATAGTGATGCTATCAATAAAGGAATTACAACTCCTGTTACCTCTGATATACTTGAAATTGAAAGACTTTCTAATGTTGATTTAGGAGCGTATCAACATATAAAATTTTAAGTCTATTTATTAAAATAACAACTCAACAAATACAACTTATTCTATCCTAAGTAATTTAAAGAAGCTTTATCCAATAAGCTTTTCTTTAACTTTTTTTTTGTTAAAAAATTGCTTCTTTAAGATTAATTTAAGATTTTAGCATTTAATTAATTCAAATAATTATATAATGAGAACAAAGTTTAATGGAATTTTAACGCTACTGCTGGCGTTGGTTGTGCAAATTTCGTTTGCACAAGACAGAACAATTTCAGGTACGGTCTCTGATGAGTCAGGGCCTTTGCCTGGAGTTACAGTTTTGAAAAAAGGTACTACCCAAGGTACTGAGACTGACTTCGATGGAAATTATTCTTTAAAAGCAAAAACAGGTGACATTCTTGTTTACAGCTTCGTAGGAATGAAAACTGCTGAAAGAATAGTTGGAGGAGCTAACCAAATAAATGTAGTATTAGAAAATGACAACTTACTTGAAGAGGTAGTTGTTACAGGACAGGGTTCTGGTATTGAAAAAAAGAGGTTATCGACATCTGTCGATGTTTTAACATCAAAAGATATTGATAAATTACCATCTAATCAAATTGATCAAATTTTACAATCTAATACTCCTAGTGCTCAAATAAGACTAAGTTCAGGGCAACCAGGAACTACGGCCTTAATTAGAACAAGAGGTCCTATATCAGCCGCGTCGTCTGCAACTCCCGTCGTTATTGTCGATGGTGTTAGAGTTGATAACTTAAACTCAAATGCCACTCTTGGTCTTGATACAGGTGGTGCTAACACTTCTGCTTTGGCCGATATTCCAGTTGAATCAATAGAGAAAATTGAGTATATTAAAGGGGGAGCTGCTACAACCCTTTATGGTGCTGATGCTGCCAATGGCGTGATACAAATTATAACTAAAAAAGGAAGTCGTAATTCAACAAATATATTTTTTGAAACAAGATTAGGAGTTATTAGTGCTACGAAAGATTTTTTGAAATATAAACGAACTGCTGAAGCCTTATTCCAAAAAGGAATTGCTCAAGAATATAGATTCGGATTAAATGGAGGACAGGAAAAAACCACTTATAATTTTTCCGGAAGTTTATATAAAGATGATAGTTTTAATGATTACAATAAACAAATAAAGAGATCTCTATCTTTTGGTTTATCGTCACAGTTAAATGAAAAATTAAAATATCAGGGATCGTTTGCTTATACTGGATTTGAATCTAATTTGGACTACAATGCGAACACTTCTTTTTCTAGATTTAGTAACTTTGAAGGTGCTTCTCGTGGTAATTTAGATGAACTTTCTGAAGAAGATTGGTTAGTTGAAAAAGAAAGAGCTCGTTTAATTGGCTCTTTAATCGATATAACTAGAGATGTTAATAGATTTACCAATTCTAATAAGTTTACTTATGATATTTTCGATAATTTACAAGTAAATGCAACTATTGGAATTGACGCAAGAGCTTCTCAGGACCAAGAAGTTAGCAGTAATCAATTACAAATTGCGCAAGGAACACTCCCAGAGGGAACAACTGATAGAGCTAGTCTAAACAAATTTGTAAGACGAATATTTACAACAACTGGTGATTTGAACCTGACGCATAAAGCAAAATTAAACAACTTTTCTTTTGTAACAGTATTTGGAGGTCAGTTTTTTAGAACAAATGAAAGACAGGAAAGACTTGAAGGGTCTGGAGGAGTAGATGGAACTCTTCTAGCACAAAATTTCCCTACTAAAAACTTTTTTGACAGAATAATAGAAAATGGAAATTATGGTTTGTATTTTTTAGAAAATATTGGAATATACGATGTTGCTTACCTAGAATTTGGTGCAAGATATGATGAAAACACCTCGGCAGGAAAAAACGCTAAACCTTTATTTCTTCCAAAAGTAGGTCTTACATATAATATTTCTGATCATGGTTTTTATAAAGATAGTTCTATAAAAAATACAATATCAAACATAAGAGTTCGAGCAAACTATGGTGAATCTACTCTTTTCGCAAGACCATTTGCTGAAGATAAAACGTTTACTCTAAATACTTTTTTTGGAAGTCCGGCTTTCACATTTGGAAACCCTGGTAATCCAGATTTAACTTCAGAAAAAGTGGCTACCTATGAGGTAGGCTTGGATTTAGGTTTTTTGAACAACAGAATTAATTTTGGAGCAACCTATTATAAAGGTATTACAACTGATGCCTTATTCACACCAAATCCAGCTCAATCTGAAGGTCAATTAGCACAAGTAAAAAATATTGGAGAAATTGAAAATACTGGTTTAGAACTTGAATTATCAACAAAAATAATTAGCAATGAAAACCATCAATTAGATTTTAATGCGTCGTATAATCACAACAAAAACATAGTTATAAGTACTGGTGGGGCGCCAGGATTTGGTGTTGGAGGCTTTACAGTAATCGGAGCTCGTGTTGAAGAAAATGAATCGTTAGGTTTCTTAAGAGGAACCAAAGCAACACCAAATGGTGATGGAACTTATAAGTTTACTGCAGACTCTGCATTAGGAAACACCTATGCTCCTCACTTTGGATCTTTTAGTTTAAACTATTCTTTTAAGAACTTTAACTTTTTTATGTCTGGTGATTATCAATTTGGAGGTAAGTCAGTTGATCTAAGTTTCCTATTAAGACACCTAAGAGGTCAAGATAACACTGGAATTCCTGAAGATTTATTAGCATTAAATACTAGTCCATTTAATTATGTCAATTATTTTGTGTTTGATTCCGATTTTGTCAAAATCAGAAACCTAGGATTATCGTATAGATTTAATAACTTGCTAAAACCATTTAAAAACATTACCATAAACTTTTCTGTAACGAATCCCTTTAACTGGACAAATGGTAATTTTGACCCTGAGACAACAGGATCTGGTATTGGTGCACAAAACGGATTTAGCACAGGAGGTTTTGCATATGGAACAGAGTCGGCTCCTAGGATTTATATGACTTCATTAAAATTTAATTTATAAAAAAGAATAACAATGAAAAAAATATATTTAAAAGTACTATCACTATTATTACTAGTAAGTTGTACTGGCGACTTTGAAGAAGTTGTTGATTTTACAAAAATTAGTAACCCAAATTTTTCAGAGGGAGCTGTTGTGGGACAACCTAATTCATCATCTATTCTTCTCTTAGGTATAGAAAGACAAATGTCCATAGCCCTTAATAATATTGTAGTTATTGCAGAAATAGGTTCGGATAATTATGTAAATACACAGACATTTTATAGCCAGTTTATGGATAAACTGGATATAAGGATTACTGATCCTGATATGCGAAATGCACAGTTTGGGATTTCACGCTTACGAGAACTTGCTAAATTTGGTTTAAGCAAAGTAGGTCCAAATGACCCGACATATACAGCAGACATAGAAGCTGAATACCATTTTTACGAAGGGATGTCATATTTAATGGCGGGAATGTACTTTTCTTATTTACCACAGGAACCTCTTGAATCTACGGTTAATTCTGAAACCAATTATAATAGCGCAATAAGCTCATTTAATAAAGCAATTGCCGCAAAAAATGTTCCTGAATATCACATTGCTAAAGCAAGAGCTAATTACTACTTAGGAAATAAGACGGAGGCTATTAACGATGCCAATCAAGCATTGGCTTTATCATCTACTGTTTTGAAATCGGCTAGATATGATGAAAAAGAAGGAGTTGGTAATAGAATGGAATCTGCATTATACCAAAGAGGTACGTTTGATGATTTACAACCTCTTCCTACTTTGGATTTTTTAGATCCTAAATACTCATTTCTCACAGCTAATGTAGATCCTTCAATCCATTTTCTTAAAGCAGAAGAAGCACATTTAATTTTGGCTGAAGCAGCAGCGTCTTCATCAGATATTTCAAGCGTAAAAACTAATTTAACCAATTTACTTACACTAATTGGAACACGTGAAATACGTAATTTTTCAGATGCTATAGAAGGTAGAACACAAGGTGCTCCAGGTAGTAGACCTGATAAAGCTTCAGTTATTGTAAATGGAAGAAGTGGATTAGTTCTTGACAGACAAAACGGTAACATAAGCGTTCCTTCTGTTTCCGGAACATCTTTAACACAAAGTGAGATAGATAATATTACAACTGAAGATGATGCCTTAGAATTGATATACAGAACTAGACAAGAAGTTTTTATTGGTGAAGGACTAAGATTGGTTGATATGGGAGTCAAGTTAGTATTATCTGAAGAGGAAATCCAACTAAATCCGAATATTAATAGTGGTGATCCTGGAACATCTCCTACCATTCCTTCTTTTATTGATTCAATAAAAACAATGTTAGATGAAATAACCTACGATGCTACAGGTCCTGGAGTAGCAACAACAACTATCGATTTAAATAAAATACTAGTACAAAACAAGACTTCTAACGAAGTTTTACCTTTTAACTAAATTTTTATAGTTAAAAGAAATACACTTAATTTATTTTCAAAAGAGGCTGTTCTACTTTTCAGACAGCCTCTTACTTATTCCGATAATTCTCTTACCTTTGCAGTATGGAAGAAAACACAGTAATTTTCGGTATCAGAGCTATTATTGAAGCCATAGAAAGTGGTTCAGCAATAAACAAAGTATATTTACAAAAAGGATTAAGAGGTGAACTTTTTTATCAGTTAGAAAAATTGATAAAAAAACATAAAATATCTACAAGCGTAGTTCCTTCAGAAAAACTTGACAGATTATCTAAACACAATAATCATCAAGGGGCAGTAGCTAGAATTTCTCCTATAGAGTTTTACGAATTAGAGCCTTTATTAGAAACTGTTCTTGAAGAAACATCAACTCCTTTATTTCTTTTACTTGATCAAGTATCTGATGTACGAAACTTTGGTGCTATCATTAGAACTGCCGAATGTACCGGAGTTAACGGTATAATCATACAAAAAAGTGGTAGCGCGCCGGTTAATGCAGAAACCATTAAAACTTCTGCCGGAGCTGCTTTTAAAGTTCCGATATGTAAAGTTGATCATATCAAAGATGCAATCTTCCAAATGCAGGCTGCCGGTATCAAATTAGTAGCTGCAACAGAAAAAACAGAAAGTTCTGTTTATGTTGTAGATTTTAAACAGCCAATTGCCATAATTTTAGGTTCAGAACATAAAGGAGTAAGTACTGCTGTTTTAAAACTGTCAGATTATAAAGCAAAACTTCCTTTATTAGGAGAAATAGAATCATTAAACGTATCTGTTGCCTGCGGAGCTTTTTTATATGAAGCGGTAAGACAACGTATGTAATAATAAAAAAGGTTCAAATTAATAATTTGAACCTTTTTTATTTTCTTCTTCTTTATAAATATATCGATACGTAAATTCTTTTATTTCCTCTACTTCTTCACTCCTGCTTTCCTCCTCTTCTACCGGGGGCACATAATTTCCTGCCTCGTCAAACATTTCATCAAACTCCGTTTTAGAAAACTCAAATTTTTCTTTAACAAGTCCCTCATTTCTATATACTAATGACAAAATTCCTCCAAAAATGAAACCAGATAAATGTCCTTCCCAAGACATTCCTTCTTTTATCGGAAGCACATACCAAACCATACTTCCATATAAAAAAATAACAATTAACGACACAGCTATTAATCGGTAGTGCTTTTTTATTATTCCACTAAAAAAAGTAAAGCTAAAAAGTAAGTAAACAATTCCACTAGCTCCTATGTGATAGGATTCTCTTGCGATAATCCAAGTAAGTAATCCTGTTAATATCCCTCCGATTAAAAATACTTTATAAGCTACTCTTTGATAAAAAAACAATACAATAGATGAAAGCACCAATAAAGGAATTGAATTATTAAATAAATGATTCGTATCACTATGAATTAAAGGCGATAAAAATATGCCTCTAAGTCCGATTAATGTTCTTGGATAAATTCCATACTTATTAAAATTAACTCCAAATTTAATTTCAATCCAGTAAATTAACCAGAGCAAAAAAATCATCAGAAATGGAATATAAAAAACTCTTTCTGAAAATCTAAGTTCGTTTTCATTATTCATATTTCTAAGGTATCAAAAATATTTCCAAATAGTTATACATGAAAAATTGTCATATAAAATTTCATTGGATACATTATCTCAATTATTTAGTAAATTTGATTTTGTAAAACCTGACTTCAAAAATGACACAGCCTTTAGCGGAACGTATTAGACCTAAATCACTTAATGATTATATTAGTCAACAACATTTAGTTGGTCCTAATGGTATTTTAACAAACCATATTAAACAAGGCATAATACCCTCTCTAATTTTATGGGGCCCACCGGGTATAGGTAAAACAACTTTAGCTACCATTATAGCTAATGAATCCGGAAGGCCATTTTATACATTGAGCGCCATAAGTTCAGGAGTAAAAGATGTTAGAGATATTATTGAAAAAGCTAAAAAAAGTAGCGGTTTATTTACTCAAAAGAATCCTATTTTATTTATTGACGAGATTCATAGGTTTAGTAAATCTCAACAAGATTCTTTATTAGGCGCTGTTGAAAAAGGTTGGGTAACTTTAGTTGGTGCTACTACAGAAAACCCGAGTTTTGAAGTTATTCCTGCCTTACTTTCCCGATGTCAGGTATATATTTT
Source organism: Tenacibaculum sp. TC6 (assembly GCF_050606265.1). Lineage (NCBI taxonomy): Bacteria > Pseudomonadati > Bacteroidota > Flavobacteriia > Flavobacteriales > Flavobacteriaceae > Tenacibaculum > Tenacibaculum sp. TC6. The sequence continues at coordinate 14,586 of NZ_JBOCUK010000050.1, forward strand.
AAATTCTTTTGACAAAGATGATTTAATTACGCTCTTACATAGAGCTATTGAAAAAGATGAAATACTATCAAAGAAAAAAATAATATTAAAAGAAACAGACGCTTTGCTTCAGGTTTCCGGGGGTGATGCCAGAAAATTGTTAAACACTTTTGATTTACTAGTAAGTACTGAAGATGAAGTTGAAATTACGAATAAACTTGTACTGACTAAAATTCAGAAAAATACAGTTAGATATGATAAAACCGGCGAACAGCATTATGATATTATTTCTGCTTTTATTAAATCAATAAGAGGTAGTGATCCTAATGCAGCTGTTTATTGGCTAGCAAGAATGATTGAAGGTGGTGAAGATGTTAAATTTATAGCCAGACGATTATTGATTCTTGCTTCTGAAGATATAGGTAATGCCAATCCAACCGCTTTAATACTTGCCAATAATACTTTTCAGGCAGTTTCTGTAATAGGTAACCCAGAATCAAGAATAATTTTAAGTCAATGTGCTGTTTACTTAGCCAATTCAGCAAAAAGTAATGCTTCTTATATGGCAATCAATGAAGCTCAAAATTTAGTACGAACTACAGGAGATTTATCTATTCCTTTACATCTAAGAAACGCTCCCACTAAGTTAATGAAAGACTTAAATTACGGAAAAGACTACCTATACTCTCATAATTATCATGGTAACTTTGTTGAACAAGAGTTTTTACCTGAAGAAATTAAAAACACTAAATTATACGAACCCGGAAATAATGCGCGTGAAAATCAGTTTAGAGAACTTTTAAAACAACGCTGGAAAGACAAGTATAATTACTAATTTTTTTTTAAATTATATACTCCCCTTACCTTTTTATAAAAACATCAAGACGTTTTTATAAAAAGATCAAGGTGTTTTCACCAAAACATCAAGACGTTTTACTAAAAAGATAAAGACCTTTTTTACAAAGGTCTTTTATAGTTTTTAAATAAAAGTTAAAAACTTACAGTAATGTGTTTT
>NZ_JBOCUK010000051.1:0-12348 GCF_050606265.1 Tenacibaculum sp. TC6
AGTCAACGACTTACTTTTGGTAAGTCACTGACTTACTTTTTTGTATATTTTTTGCAAAATTTGCATGTTTGTACGCAATTTTGTATAAAGCTGTACGTAAACGTGTAAAAAACACAAAATATTGATGTTGAATAGTATATAATTTAAAATAGAAAGCCACCTATACTAAACGTATTTATAGCTTGTTTTTTATTGAATAAAAAACTATTATAACCATTTAAATTAAAAAGGTTATAATAGAATTGGTTGTTATAGGAATGCTTTATTCTTACTGTGTATAATCAAACTATAAAGTCTCTCATTTCAAACTTAGAAACTATTAGTTTTCTACTAAAACTTAATATCGTAAGTATGTACTTCTTTTTGTTCTCCTTCGTAATACTCTACAACCCATTCCGTATTTCTTTTATATACAATACCTTTCTTATTTTTTAATATAAAAACATCTTTAATTCCGGTTTTTAGAATTTCATATACTTTTTCAGGCTTAGTATTAACTAACTGAAATCCGTTAGGAATAGCCTGAGCATATAAAATTGTATTACTTTTTATACTTTCATTTTTTACATCTTTTTTCTCCTCTACTATTAGCTCTACATCATTTGACTTTTCTGTTATATCTTTAGGTTGATATTTATATTTTAATTGCTGAATAGACTTAAAAGCCTCTCTAATAGATTCATGATATGCTTTTTGATACTCTTTTAGTTTACTCTTCCCTACTTGTGATTTATAAACTACGGTATTATGACAATCTCTTAGTTCAACAACACTCTTTGCTGTAAACATTCCTGATTCATCTTTTACATCTCCCGTTAATGCCAAACACCTATTTTTCGCTAAATCATCTGGTAACTGTTCATTATCTAAATAAGCATCAAATCCGTATTTTTTAAATAAAAATTTAGTCAAAGAACTAGTTTGATATTGATCTGCATGTTTTACAAAGTCAAACTTATTAGGAATGATAACATATTTGTAAGCATTAACATTTTTTTGCGCATAAGTAATTGTTGATAACAACAATAATAGTAAGCTTATTTTTTTCATTTATGTATAAATTTAATTAAGTATCATTTTTCAGAGTAACGTAAAATCTACAATCTAATTATAAATATTGTTTTAAATCCACTAATGAATTAATGACAATAACTTCTGAATTATCACTTTTTTCATTCGTAAAATAAATAGCTTTCATACCACTTTGTATAGCTCCCATCACATCAGCTTCATAACTATCTCCTATCATAATTGACTCTTCAGGTAATGCTTGTGCCCGTAATAATGCATGTTCAAAAACTTTCGGATTCGGTTTTTTTACGCCAACACATTCTGAGGTTACTACTACGTTAAAGTACTTTGCTATTCCTGATTTTTCTAACTTTTGTTGTTGTACTTCTTCAAAACCATTTGTTATAATATGCAATTTATACAAGTTCTTTAGGTATTCTAAAGTTTCTATGGCTCCAGTTAGTAGATTATTATAGTTTGGTAAATAATCAATATAATCAATCGCAATTTTATTTATTAAATCATCTGATATTGTATAATTCAATATGTCAAATGTTTCTCTTAATCTACTATAGCGTAGTTTTTCTTTAGATATTTTATCATCTCTATACAACCTCCAATAAGTTAGGTTAATAGGTGAATATACTTCAACAAAATCAGAAAAATGAATGGTTATATTTTGTTCTTGGAATATTTGCTTAAAAGTTAATTCTGAATTCTTTTCAAAGTCCCATAGCGTATGGTCTAAATCAAAAAAAAGATGTTTTATATGAGTCATGCCTCAAATTTAAAGGGATTTATGATTTAAAAAACTATTTTAGCATAAATTTCACATTAAATTTTGGCTGAAAAAAAACTACATATTCTTTTTTTGTGTGGCTGGTATCCTTCAAGAGTTTTACCTAACAATGGTGATTTTATTCAACGTCATGCTGAAGCTGCTGCTTTAAAACATCATGTTTCTGTATTACACATAATCTCTGATGTAACCGTAAAAGAAACATTTGAGTTTTTTTATTCAGACATTAATAATGTACACACTTATATTGCCTATATAAAACCTTCTAAGACCCCATTAATAAAAGGATATCGTTTTTTAAAAGCATTCTTTATACTACTAAAAAAAACTGGAAAGGTTAATCTTGTTCATCTTAACAAGCTGTTTCCTTTTGGTCTTTTGGCTTTGTACTTAAAATGGTTCTGTAAAATTCCTTATATTATTTCTGAGCATTGGACCGGATATCATTTTCCTCAAGCTAACAACATACACAAACCGGAACTGTTTTTTTCCAAAATCATTGTTAAAAATGCTGCATTTATTTGTCCGGTTTCAGATAATTTAAAAGAAGCTATGGTTGCATTAGGTCTTACAGGAAATTACCAAAAAGTACCCAATGTAGTAGATACAGATTTATTTCTTCCTTCCTCTGAAAAAAATAAGGTGTTTACAATTCTTCATGTTTCTAATATGTTGGATAATCATAAAAATGTGTCAGGCATCATAAAAACTATGGTTGAATTATCAAAACACACCTCTGATTTCCAATTAATTTTAATTGGTGAAAACTCAAACAATTACAAACCGCTTGCTAAAAAATTAAACATTGATCATAACATTCTTTTTCTTAAACATCTTCCGCATCAAGAAATTGTTAGCTATATGCAACGTGCTCATGTTTTTGTTTTATTTAGTAATTATGAAAACTTACCCTGTGTTATTTTAGAAAGTTTTGCTTGCGGAACTCCTGTAATAAGCACTTATGTTGGTGGTATTTCAGAATATTTCCCTGATGATTTTGGTTTTTTAATTGAACCTGATAATGAAAAACAATTGGTAAGTAGTCTTCTCAAAATTTATAATGCTCCTACGAGTAACTCACAAGAAATGCACAAGTTTGCTCAACATTATTTTAGCAAATTAAGCATTGCTACTCTTTTTGATTCTTTATATAAAAAGGCATTATCATGACTTTATTAAAAAATTACATAACCGGTTTTTTGAATCGATCGGGAGGCTATGTTTTTACTGCTACTATTGCTTCAAGAGTTTTATCTTTTATAACTTCTTGGATAGCCTTGCAACTTTTAACTAATAAAAGTTTAGGTGAAGTTTTATATGCATGGAATATTATTACTTTTTTAATGCCTTTTATTGGTTTTGGATTGCATCAAAGTTATATCCGTTACGGAGCGATTACTCATCATACAAATGAAAAAGAAGCCTTACTTTATTATGTATTAAAAAAAGGGATTTTAACCTCTTTCTTTTTATCATTAATTGTAGGATTAGTGGGCTTTATATTTCCTTTTAAAATAAGTAATACCGGGATTTACTTAAGTATATTTTCTTTCATTTTTGTTCCTTCTTTTTTAGTTGAAGTGATTAAAATTAAGGCTCGCTTATTTCATCAGAATAAACAACTGGCTTTTATTGAAATTATCTACCATTGTTTACTTATAGTTTTAGTATCATTGCTTAGCTATGTATTAAAAGAAATTGGGTATATCATTGCTTTTATTACGACTCCAATATTTGTCGTTTTTATTTTCAGACATTCAATTATTAACACTCCCAAACTTAAAAAACCTTCTTTTATTGATATTGAATTTTGGAAATATGGTTTTTTCGGAGGACTTTCTAATGTTGCTTCAATGCTACTTTTTGCCATTGACATTCTTTTAATTGGTTATCTTTTAGAAGATTCCGAAAAGGTTACTGTGTATAGGTATATTTCTTTAATTCCTTTTAGCATTTTGTTTTTACCCAGAGTATTTATAACAACTGATTTTGTTGCTTTTACAGAAAGAATCACCCATAAAACATATATTTATAATTATATTAAAAGTTATATGCTTTTGTTTACTATACTCAGCATAAGTTTTGTTTCGTTCTTTTTTATTTTTAAAGAATATACGCTCAACCTCTTTGATTCTTCATTTACTTCTTACACAGATAGTTTTGTTATTTTAAATATTGGAGTTTGTGGTGTTCTTATTTTCAGAGGTCTTTTTGGTAATCTCCTTTCTTCTATCGGAAAAATCAAAGTAAATTATTATATAACCGGTTTTGCTATTCTTATTAACTGTGTTAGCAATTATTATTTAATTCCTTCTTTAGGAATTAAAGGAGCTGCTATTACCTCTGCCAGCCTCCTTTGGTTTACGGGTTTGTCTTCTTGTATTGCTTTTTTTTACTATTATAAACCTCAACTACCTACAAGTACAGTTTAGAATTTTAAAAATATATTATTATAAATTTTGAGATACGTTCAAGAGTGTTCAATACTTACTTCTTGAACTATAATTAACGCTTAATTAATTGAAGTAGCTTAGGTAAATTATTATAATGTAACTGTATATAATTTTCATCAACAGCTCCAAAACTTCTATAATAATCTGCAATATTTTTCATAGAAGAACCTCCAAAATCAAAAGTTTCAAAATGATTACAGTATTTATAAATAGCCCTGTCATTCATAAAAGTATTAGCTCCGTTATTACGATTATTAAAATCTGATGAGCAAACTAACTCTGTTACTCTTTTTTGATATTTTAAGAAAAAGGCTCCGGAAACCAACTTATTATTTTTATCATATACGGTAAGTAATTCACCTATTTTTTTCTCAATACAGACCTCCATAAGTCTACGCAAATTTTCATAATCCTTTTCCTCAATCTTTCTAACTCTTTTTCCTACATTATCTTTAAAAAGATGGATTAAGATTTCAGGATAATCATTCCAATTTTCAACAAGGTCTAATTTTTCAGCTTTTTGTAATTCTCTTTTCCTGTTTCTATTGTAGTTGTTTTTTATGGCGTCGTATTCTTGATTTAGAGATAAAATCTGTAGCTGCTTTTCTTTTTGAAATTTATGGAACATACTAAATGAATTTTTAGCATTCATTCTTAATTCAACAAACTTAAATTTACTGAAAAGTTCGATTAAAAACTCATTTTCATCTTCTACTTCCTTAGAATAAATCCCTAACTGTATAAGCCATAAAGGAGGATAAATATAGGTTATCAGCATTTTTTTTCGCCATGGTAAAGGCATTACAGCGTCGTAATTATTATATACTAAAACTCCCCAATTATCACATACGATATCTAAATACCATGAAAATCCGAAAACATTAGTTTGAATTGAAGTGGCTATACATTCATTATATTTATCTACCTCTAGACGATTTCTGGTTACGTACGATATCATTGATGTTTTACTATTTTTAACATAGAACCATACAACCTACTCCATCCTCTCCAACGTTGATAACCACTTAAACTTTCATTATGAAACAATGTAATAAAAACCCCGTTTACATTTTTTACTTCGTTTTTTAAATCTCTGATTTTACCTAAAGCTTGTTTGGGAGTTAACTTCATATAATCATTTAAAGTAGTATCCATCACCGCAAAAGGAAAAACTTTTAACGGTGTTTGTATTTCAAAATCTATATCATAAAAATAAAATGGTGTACAGGTTCCTGCCCTAAAACCTGCATGACTTGCATAGCCCATAGAATAATCTTCGTCTATTTCTAAATCAATTAATTTTTGATAGGTATCGGGTAATGAAAATCGTAAATAATGCTGACGAGATCTTTTGATAGGCAAATTAGTAATTGCTTCTAATCGTTCTTTTTCTTTTTTTAGCATTACTGTATCATTCATCGTATAATAAGAAGGATGTAAACCTACTCTGGCATAATCAACCATGTCTTTTATTAGCAATTTAAATTTTGCTTTTGATGCAGAAACATTGGTGTCATATGTTGTATAATCTCCTATCAAGAAAAAGAAAATTGTACGAATATCGTGTTCTTTTTTTAGATTTATAATTTTTTGAAATGTATCAAACGGATCTTTCTTAAGATTAAATCGAACAGCAAACCGATCCCACAAATTTAAAATTTTCAAGTGGTATGTATCTTTTAAAAATCCTCCCACTGTTCTAACAAAACTTTTATGTTTATAGGCATAAGCATTGTCAACATCAATTGTTGAAATGTATTTATACTCTCTTTTCTTATACCCAAAATCCGGATAGCGTTCTTTAAGTTCTTCTAAAAACAGATATGCCCAAATGTCAATAATAGGCTTTTCTAAAAAATCATGTTTAAACGCAATACTTTCTGTAGCCTTGTACCTTCCATAAGTATCTTTTATATGAGGTAAATACTCTTCATACCGAGTAATTAAGTAAAAGCTTGCTGAAAATATATCAAAAGGAATGTCTGATTTTTCTCCTTGGTAAAAGAAACATGGAACATTCTTCCATGACTGAACTGTAATTTCTACATCTCTAATTCCTTGTTGAAACAGCAAATCATGGCTTTTAATAAAAAACTCTTTTCCTAAAGCTACTTTAGTATATGAAAGTTTAGGTCCGCTATGAGCCACAAACTCCTCTACTTTAGTAGTAAAATCTATAGGTACTTTTAAAACACGTGTTATTATATGTTTAAATATGTATCTAACCCTAGGAGTTAATTTGTGCGTATATATTAAAAGCATTTTTTCTATTTTGTCTGGTTCGGAATTTATAAAATTCCTTCATCTGCAAAGCTAAAATACGTTTTTTCGGTTATTATTAAATGATCCAGTAATTTTAAATCAAGTGTAATTGCGGCTTGTTTAATTTTCTTTGTCAACTCAATATCTGCTAAACTTGGTTTTAATTTACCGGAAGGGTGATTATGACATAAAATTATACCTACAGAAGAAAGTTCTATAGCTCTTTTAAAAACTAAACGAACATCTACTAACGTAGCTGTTAACCCTCCTTTACTTATTTGGTGTTTGGCTAATACTTTATTGGAATTATTCAAATATAAAACCCAAAACTCTTCATGCCCTAAATCGCCAATAAGGGGTTGCATAATTTTTATAACTTCCAGTGAACTTGTTATTTTCGGAAGTGTTAATCTATCTTCAAATTGCCTTCTTTTTCCAAACTCCAATGCTGTTACAATAGTAATTGCTTTGACCTCGCCTATTCCTTTAAACTGCATTAACTCTTCTACAGATAATTTAGACAATTTATTAAGGTTATTATCTACCGTTTGTAAAATTCTTTTAGATAAGTCAACTGCACTTTCCTCTCTATTACCTGAACTAATTAAGATGGCTATTAACTCAGCATCTGATAAAACACTTTTTCCTTTCAATAACAACTTTTCTCTGGGTCTGTCATCTTCAGCCCACGATTTTATGGATAACTTTTTCACAATACAATTTTTATTTTTCGAGATAAATATAAATCATTTTTTGCACAACCCAAACAAGCACAGTATCTTTGTGGGCTATCTTTTTTTATTTTACAGTATGAAGATTATTATAGCCGGAGCTGGAGATGTCGGCTTTCATTTGGCTAAGTTGTTATCTTACGAATCACAGGATACGTATGTTATAGATTTTGACGGAGACAAACTCAATTATATTAATAACCACTTAGATGTTATTACTAAAAAAGGAGATGCTACCTCTATAAAATTATTAAAAGAAGTAGGGATTGGTTCTGCTGATTTATTATTGGCTGTAACTGAAAGCCAAAATACAAACTTTACCATTTCTGTTATTGGCAAGGCTTTAGGCGTTAAAAAAACAATTGCCAGAATAAGTAATCCTGAGTTTTTAAGCAATGAAATTGTTGATTTTCAAAAATTTGGTGTTGATTTTATGATTTCTCCTGAAGAATTAGCGGCTAAAGAAATCAAATTATTATTAAATCAATCATCTTTTAATGATACGGTAGCTTTTGAAAACGGCGTTTTTAATGTCATGGGAACTACCCTTGGCTATAAATCACCTATTTTAGATTTAACGGTAAAAGAAGCTAAAGATAAATTTTGTTTAGTTGATTTTATTACCATTGCTATAAAAAGAGAAGGAATTGCTCAAACAATCATTCCCAGAGGAGATTCAACCTATAAATTAAATGATCAGGTTTATTTTTCTGTACCAAGCTATAGTATTGATAAGCTATACCCTATTATTGGAAAAGAGTACATAAACATTAAAAATGTAATGATTCTCGGAGGTAGTAGAGTGGGTAGAAAAACAGCCCGAAAACTATGCAAAGACAACTTTAGAGTTAAGTTAATAGAAAAAGATAAAGACAGAGCTTTACAATTAGCTGAAGAATTACGTAATACTTTAGTTATTTATGGGGATGGTAGAGATTTAGAGCTTTTAGAAGAAGAAAACATAAGAGAAATGGACGCTTTTGTGGCTGTAACAGGTGATTCTGAAACGAATATCATGTCTTGTTTAGTGGCCAAATCAAAAGGAGTAAAAAAAACAGTAGCTTTGGTTGAAAATATGGATTATATTAATATTTCTCAAACCATTGGAATAGATACTCTTATTAATAAAAAATTAATTGCTGCAAGTAACATTTTCCGTCATATTCGAAAGGGAGAAATTTTAGCATTAGCTAACCTTCATAATGTTGATGCCGAAGTTTTTGAGTTTGAAGTACAACCAAACGCAAAAGTTACCAGAAAAGTAATAAAGGAATTACGTTTTCCAAGAGAAGCTATTATTGGTGGAGTAATTAGAGACGGTAAAGCCTTAATGTCTTTCGGAGACTTTCAACTACAAAGCGGAGACAAAGCCATTGTTTTTTGTTTACCCGAAGCCATATCAATTGTAGAAGATTTATTCAACTAATGGAAAATCTCAATCTAAAAATTATTTACCGCTTTTTAGGTATAACGGCTGTTTTGAATGGTTTATTTATGTGGATGGCCGTTCCTTTTAGTTTATACTATAAAGAAAAAGCCGTTTTAGGTATTTTAAATGCCGGTATTATTACTATTGCCATAGGTTTATTATTGTACTTTTTTAATAAACCTATATCAAAAAATATTCAAAAAAAAGAAGGATACTTAATTGTAACGTTAGGTTGGTTAACGCTTTCTTTTACAGGAATGTTACCTTATTTACTATCTGGAACTATCCCTTCTGTTGCTGATGCCTTTTTTGAAACCATTTCCGGTTATTCAACCACAGGTTCATCAATATTAACAGATATTGAATCTATGCCCAAAGGAATTTTGTTTTGGCGTAGTGCTACACACTGGATTGGTGGCATGGGAATTATTGTTTTAACCATTGCCATATTACCTTTATTAGGTATTGGAGGAATGCAGTTATTCATGGCAGAAGCTCCGGGGCCTTCTGCAGATAAATTACATCCAAGAATTACAGATACGGCTAAACGTTTATGGTTAATTTATGTGTTGCTAACATTTGTTGAATTTTTATTGTTAAAAATTGCCGGAATGACATGGTTTGATGCAATTAATCATGCTATGGCAACGGTTAGTACCGGAGGGTTTTCAACAAAAAACGCCAGTATTGCTCATTGGAATCATATGCCTTGGGTACAATACATTATCATATTTTTTATGTTTGTGGCTGGTACAAACTTTGTTTTAACGTATTATGCCCTAAAAGGTAAACTGTCTAAGGTTATTAATAGTGAAGAGTTTAAATATTATTTTTTTAGTATAGTAGGTATATCTTTATTGATTGCTTTCACTATTATTTTCTTTCAAGACCCTAGTTTAAAAACCTCTATAGAACATCCAATGATTTTTGGGAAAACAGAAAGTGCTCTTAGGCATTCACTATTCTCTGTTATTTCAGTAGTAACAACTACCGGTTTTGTTTCTGCCGATTTTACCATGTGGAACTTTTTTGCTACGGCTATTTTCTTTGCTCTTTTTTTTGTAGGTGGATCTGCCGGTTCAACTTCAGGAGGTGTTAAGGTTGTTAGACATATTGTAATGCTTAAAAACAGTTTTTTAGAGTTTAAAAAATCATTACACCCTAATGCTATTATTCCGGTAAGGTATGATGGTAAAGCTGTAAGTCAAGCCATTGTTTTTAACATACTTTCCTTTTTTATTTTATATATGCTAATCTTTATTGTTGGAACTGTAGTTTTAGCTTTATTAGGTTTAGATATTAAATCTGCTTTAGGCGCTTGTGCCTCATCATTAGGTAATATTGGGCCTGCTATTGGAAGTGTAAGCCCTGTTGATAATTTTGCCCATTTATCAATTGGAGCAAAATGGTTTTGTTCTTTCTTAATGCTTATTGGCCGTTTAGAATTATTTACCGTATTAATTTTATTAACGCCATTTTTTTGGAGAAAAAACTAACTTCTTAAAATATTACATAAAATTATATTTTTAAACTTAATTTCAGGTTTGTTTCTTCGCACATATTCCTCTTTCAAATACTTCTATACCCAAATAAAATACACTTACGATTGTTTCTATAAAACCTATTCCATAATATAATTAAATTTGGTATGGGAAAATAAATACATAGAATACAAACAATCATCCATTTTTATATTTAAAAACATTTCTTTATATTCACAAAGGATATAAATCACTAATAACCAAAACGAAACATTAACTACTAAATTTTATTATTATGGATCCAATATTAGGTCAAATCATGATTTTCGCCGGAAACTTTGCTCCAAGAGGTTGGGCTTTTTGTGACGGACAATTACTACCAATTTCACAATACAATGCTCTATTTTCCATTTTAGGAACTACCTACGGGGGAGATGGAAGAACTACCTTTGGGTTGCCGGATTTGCGAGGTAGAGCCCCAATTGGACCGAGACAAGGACCTGGATTAACGGATTACCGTTTAGGACAAAGAGGAGGGGAACAAACACATACGTTAAATATTACCGAAATGCCTTCTCACAATCATTCAACACAAAATGATCCAAGCCGTGACCAACACATATTACTTAGTACTGATAATGGAGTTAACGAAACCCCTGCTGTAGGAGACGTTCCATCTGTAGGTAATTATCCAGATGGATTAGTTTCTAAAAAAACTAAGAACTTTGGACCTCCAAACAATGTTGTCAACGGTCAAACTATAAGTGCAAATGCCGGACTTAATATTCTAAATAGTGGAGGTAATCTAGCTCATAATAACATGCAACCCTATTTAGCCATAAATTATATTATTGCTATGGTAGGAATATATCCTTCTAGAAATTAAAACTAAATAAATACTCCCACTATAGTGGGAGTATTTATTTTTATTATTAATACTTAACTAAATCAATCTAGCAATTATGAAAAAAACTACTTTTTTATGGAATACAATTGTTATTTTTTTATGTAGTCTTCAATTAAATGCTCAAACCGTATTTGATTGGGAATCTTCAAGTGGTTCGGGTACTATTACACAAACTGTAAGCGGTATAACAGCCTCTGTAACAACCTCTGACTCAAGTACTATAATAACAAACGCAGGAGGTTTTGAAGGTACTTCCGGTAACGTAATTTATACTTCTTCATCAAGTGCTACTAGTATGACTGTAACATTTAATGCAAGTGTTAATATTACAAGTGTATATGCTTTTACTGCAGATTCTACTTCTGCTATTTGGGCTTTTACACCAACAGGGGGCAGTAACTCAGCCATACAATCAAGTATACCCGGTAATACTGGAACAACTGTAAATCTTAACTGGGTTGGTGTAACGTCATTTACTATTACAAATACTAGTGGAAGCACTAATCCTTTCTTTGGTATAGATAATATAATCTTACCACCAGCATGTACAGATCCAGATGTGCCTACAGTTACTACTACCAATTCTACCATTTGTACCGGTAGCAGTACTACACTAAACATATCTGGTAATTTAAATGATGCTACTAATTGGCATATTTATACCGGTTCATGCGGAGGATCTCAAATAGGAACTACTGCTACAGGTTCTTTTAATGTAAGTCCAACTTCAACTACAACTTACTATGTAAGAGGTGAAGGAGGTTGTGTTACACCAGGAAGTTGTGGTACTGTGACTGTGACTGTAAATAACCTTGATAATGCATCTTTTAACTACGGCTCTTCTGCCTACTGTCAAAATGCTTCTGACCCATCACCTACTATCACAGGACTTACAGGAGGAACTTTTAGTTCTACTGCGGGACTAAGCATTAATGCTTCTACAGGACAGATAGATGTATCAGCTTCAACACCTAATACCTATACTGTAACCTATACAACAGCTGGTACTTGTCCTAACTCTTCAACTACCTCTGTTACTATTAATGCTTTAGATGATGCTTCTTTTAGCTACGGAGCTTCTTCGTATTGTGTAAATGCTTCTGACCCATCACCTACTATCACAGGACTTACAGGAGGAACTTTTAGTTCTACTGCGGGACTAAGCATTAATGCTTCTACAGGACAGATAGATGTATCGGCTTCAACACCTAACACCTATACTGTAACCTATACAACAGCTGGTACTTGTCCTAACTCTTCAACTACCTCTGTTAC
>NZ_JBOCUK010000051.1:12448-15298 GCF_050606265.1 Tenacibaculum sp. TC6
AGCATTAATGCTTCTACAGGACAGATAGATGTATCGGCTTCAACACCTAACACCTATACTGTAACCTATACAACAGCTGGTACTTGCCCTAACTCTTCAACTACCTCTGTTACCATTAATGCTTTAGACGATGCTTCTTTTAGCTACGGAGCTTCTTCATATTGTGTAAGTGCTTCTGATCCATCACCTACTATCACAGGACTTACTGGAGGGACTTTTAGTTCTACTGCTGGATTAAGCATTAATGCTTCTACAGGACAGATAGATGTATCGGCTTCAACACCTAATACCTATACTGTAACCTATACAACAGCTGGTACTTGTCCTAACTCTTCAACTACCTCTGTTACCATTAATGCTTTAGACGATGCTTCTTTTAGCTACGGAGCTTCTTCGTATTGTGTAAATGCTTCTGATCCATCACCTAGTATTACAGGACTTACAGGGGGAACGTTTTCTTCAACTTCGGGACTAAGCATTAATGCCTCTACAGGACAGATAGATGTATCGGCTTCAACACCTAACACCTATACTATAACCTATACAACAGCTGGTACTTGTCCTAACTCAGCAACAACCTCTATTACTATTAATGCTTTAGATGATGCTTCTTTTAGCTACAGTACTTCTTCGTATTGTGTAAATGCTTCTGATCCATCACCTACTATTACAGGGCTTACAGGGGGAACGTTTTCTTCAACTGCGGGACTAAGCATTAATGCTTCTACAGGACAGATAGATGTATCGGCTTCAACACCTAACACCTATACTGTAACCTATACAACAGCAGGAACTTGCCCCAACTCTTCAACCACCTCTGTTACTATTAACGCTTTAGATGATGCTTCTTTTTCTTATGGCGCATCTTCATACACAATAGACGACTCTGATCCTACGCCAACTATTACAGGTTTAACAGGTGGAACTTTTAGCTCTACAGCCGGACTAAGTATTAGTGCTTCTACAGGAACCATAGACGTATCAGCCTCTGCACCAAACACTTACACTATAACATATACAACTACCGGAGCTTGTTCTAACTCTGCTACTTTCTCAGTAACAGTTAACTATAGCACGTATACTTGGACTGGAAATATTAATAATAACTGGGAACAACCAGGTAACTGGAACACAAATGTAGCACCTCATGCTACTGGAAATGTGATCATACCTTCAGGTTTAACTAACTATCCAACTGCTTCATCAGCTGTTACTTTTAACTCGTTAACCATTAATAGTGGAGCTTCTTTTATACCACAAAGCACGGTTACGGGTACCGTAACCTATAAAAGAGACTTACCTACTACCAACTGGTATTTAATCTCGCCTCCCGTTTCAGGAGAAACACTGGAAGATGTTATTGCCAATCATACCCTAGCTTCTGGATCTGGTCCAAATTTAGGACTCGCTCCATATAGCAATATTACTGGGGCTGCATGGTATTATGTAGCATCAGGGCAAACAGGTGCTATGCCCTCAGGAAAAGGATATTCTATCAAATTAGCGACTCCTGGAACAGTTTCACTTACAGGTACTGCAAACACCTCTAATGTTTCCATGCCTATTTCTACCGGTAGTAGAACAAACTATAATCTGATAGGAAATCCATATACTTCTTATATTAATTCTGCTAGTTTTACTGCTGCTAATACTGCCTTACTTACCCAACAAACTATATGGTTATGGAATGGCAGTCAGTATGTAACCTATAATGCAACCTCCCCTATTGAAATTGCTCCAGGGCAAGGTTTCTTTATAGAAGCAAACACAAGTAACAATGTAATATTTTCTTTTGCTAATCAAAGTCATCAAACATCAGACACTTTTATGAGGCAGGCTTCACATCCTACTTTTGAATTATTTGCTGAAAGTAAAGATGGTAAAAAATCTACAAAAGTATTTTATGTAGAAGGAAAAACTACCGGTTTTGATAATGGTTATGATTCTAAAATGTTTGGCGAAAACACTGGTAGCTTCTCAGTTTTCACAGAACTTTTAACTGATAATGATGGTCAAAAGTTAGCTATTCAAACATTACCTAATACAAACTATGAAAATATGGTAATTCCGGTTGGTTTAAAAGCAGATGCAGGTAAACAAATTACTTTCACAACTAATGCTTTAAACTTACCTACTGATATTAATATTTATTTAGAAGATAGAATCAATAACGTATTTACTGATTTAACTAAAGAAAATTATACGGTAACAATTTCTGAAAAATCAGAAGGTATCGGTCAATTCTACATTCACGCTAAAAGTCAGGTATTAAGTACTGATAACTTACAGCAAAATTTAAGTAATGTTAGCATTTATAAATCTTCAAGAAATGAGTTAACCGTAGCCGGATTACAAACAGAAAAAGCATCTTTAACTGTATACTCTGTTCTTGGTAAAAAGTTAGCAAACACTACTTTTAAATCTAGTGGAGCATACACAACTTCATTACCGGAATTAGCTTCTGGAATATATATTGTAGAAGTAAGCTCTGAGTTAGGGAAAGTGAGCAAAAAAATTATTATTAAATAATTTAATTTAGAAGACATCATGAAAAAACAAGAAATAAAAAACTCAGCAGATATAACTCGTAAAGAAGCTTTAAAAAAGATAGGAAACTATGGTAAATATACAGCTTTAACTGCTTTAGGCACGTATTTACTATTAAACCCTAAGAAAGCTCAGGCAGCAAGTCCTGAAGATCCAGGAGACGGATTTTAATAATTAATATATTCAACAAAAAAACCTCAAGAAATTTCTTGAGGTTTTTTTATACTTATCTTGTCCCGTCCTGAAATAGCGTTACACTAAAAATTAAGTGTCATGAAAAACAAACATGTAAAACGTACTCAA
>NZ_JBOCUK010000052.1:0-15067 GCF_050606265.1 Tenacibaculum sp. TC6
GTGTGCGCTTTTTCTTGTGTGGACTCGTATTCATAAAATAAGTCTAATTTGTGTCAACTTATTTCAGGACGGGACAATCTAAATAAAAAAGGGAACTAAAATGTTCCCTTTTTTTATGCTTCTCCCGTAGTTCCTCCAAAGTTCATTGGAATTGGTGGTTGCTCATAATCTTTTATTTCACCATGAGATTGCTCAAACTTACGTACATTTTCTGCTAAAGCCTTTGCTAATCTTTTTGCATGTTGCGGAGTTAAAATAATTCTCGACTTTACCTTAGCCTTCGGAACACCCGGCATAATATTAATAAAATCAACAATAAATTCGGCTACTGAATGATTAATAATAGCCAAATTACTATAAGTTCCTTCTGCAATTTCCTGATCTAACTCAATGTTTAATTGAGGTTCGTTATTAGTATCCTCCATGAATATATTAGTTTAAAAAGAAAGACCTCTAAAATAGAGGTCTTTTCATTATTTTACAAAGTTATTATAAACTTCTTTCTATTTCATCTTTTGGCCCTACGATTAAGTTATCATAGTCTCTCATTCCTGTACCTGCAGGAATTCTCTTACCTACAATTACATTTTCTTTTAATCCTTCTAAGTGATCAACTTTACCGCTTACCGCAGCTTCGTTTAATACCTTAGTAGTTTCCTGGAACGACGCCGCAGAAATAAATGATCTTGTTTGTAAAGATGCTCTTGTTATACCTTGTAATACTTGCTCTGCAGTTGCAGGTTCAGCATCACGAGCTACTACCAAGTTCTTATCTGATCTACGTAACAATGAGTTTTCGTCTCTTAACTGACGAGCAGTAATCATTTGACCTGCTTTTAATTTATCAGAATCTCCCGAATCTTCAACAATTTTCTTTCCGTAGATTTCATCATTTTGCTCGATAAAGTCATTTTTATGAACTAATTGATTTTCTAAGAATAAAGTATCTCCTGAATCAATAATTCTAACTTTACGCATCATTTGACGTACTACTACTTCAAAGTGCTTATCATTAATTTTTACCCCTTGTAAACGATATACGTCTTGAATTTCATTTACTAAGTATTCTTGTACAGCAGATGGTCCTTTGATATTTAAGATATCTGTTGGTGTAATAGCTCCATCAGATAATGGCATTCCCGCTTTAATGAAATCGTTCTCTTGAACTAAGATTTGATTAGATAACTTAATTAAGTATTTCTTGATCTCACCTGTTTTAGACTCGATAGCAATTTCACGATTACCTCTCTTAATTTTACCAAATGATACTACCCCATCAATTTCAGCAACTACTGCCGGGTTAGAAGGATTACGTGCTTCGAATAACTCTGTTACACGTGGTAAACCTCCTGTAATATCTCCTGCTTTACCAGATTTACGTGGAATTTTCACTAATGTTTTACCAGCTTCAACTTTTTCACCATCTTCTACAATTAGGTGAGCACCTACCGGTAAACTGTATGAACGTAATGCACTTCCGTCTTTATCTTCAATAATTAATGATGGAATAATTTTCTTATTCTTAGAATCAGTAATTACTTTTTCTTGGAATCCTGTTTGTTCATCTATTTCTACAGAGTAGTTAATACCTTGCTCTAAATTGTCAAACTTTACTTTACCTGTAAATTCAGAAACAATAACTCCGTTAAATGGATCCCATTGACATATTACATCACCTTTCTTAATTTCAGAACGATCTTTATTGAAAATAATAGAACCGTAAGGAATGTTATTAGTTGCAATAGTTACTCCGGTTTTCTTGTCAATAATCTTCATTTCAGCAGTACGAGAAATTACAATATCAACTGCTTCTCCAGAATTATCTTTTCCGCTTACTGTACGTAAATCATCGATAACAACGTTTCCGTCATATTTAGCGATTAATTGGTTTTCTTCAGAAACACCTGACGCTACCCCTCCAACGTGGAACGTACGAAGTGTTAACTGTGTACCAGGCTCTCCAATAGACTGAGCAGCAATAACTCCTACAGCTTCTCCTTTTTGAACCTTTTTACCTGTTGATAAACTTTGTCCGTAACACTTAGCACAAATACCTTGAGAAGATTCACATGTTAATGGAGAACGTACATCTACTCTATCAATATCAGCTTCCTCAATTACGTCCGCTAATTTTGGTGTAATCAATTGGCCTGCGTGTACTAAAATTTCATCTGTATTTGGTCTGTATACATCATATAATGCTGTACGTCCTGAAATTCTCTCACTAATAGACTCAACGATTTCGTCATTTTTCTTTAATGGAGTAACTTCTAATCCTCTTAATGTACCACAATCATCTTCATTTACAATTACATCTTGAGAAACATCAACTAAACGACGTGTTAAGTATCCGGCATCAGCTGTTTTTAAAGCCGTATCTGCAAGACCTTTACGAGCACCGTGCGTAGAGATAAAGTATTCTAAGATTGATAACCCTTCTTTAAAGTTAGAAAGAATCGGGTTTTCAATAATTTCTCCACCACTAGCTGTCGATTTCTTAGGTTTTGCCATCAGACCACGCATACCTGTTAACTGACGAATCTGCTCCTTAGAACCACGCGCTCCAGAATCAAGCATCATATATACTGAGTTGAATCCTTGTTGGTCTTCACGTAAACGTTTCATAGATAACTCAGTTAATTGGTTATTGGTTCTACCCCAAATATCAATTACCTGGTTATAACGTTCTTTCTGAGTAAGCATACCCATGTTATAGTTCATTATGATTCCATCCACTTCTTCGTTAGCTTTTGCAATCATATGATGTTTTTCTTCAGGAATAATGATATCCCCTAATGAGAATGATAATCCACCTTGGAAAGCGAATTTATATCCCATATCTTTAATATCATCTAAGAATTTACCAACAGCAGGAATATCAGTTACTTTTAATATTCTACCAATGATATCTCTTAACGATTTTTTAGTTAATACCTCATTGATGTATCCTGCTTGTTCCGGTACTACTTCATTAAATAATACTCTACCCGCAGTAGTTTCAATAATTTTAGTAACTAATTCTTTCTTTTCGTTAAGGTCTTTAGTTCTTACTTTAATGCTAGCATTTAAGTGAACTCTCTCTTCGTTATAAGCAATAGTTACTTCTTCCGGAGAGTAGAAAGTTAAACCTTCTCCTTTAATTGGCACTTCAGGAGTTGATTTACGCTCTTTAGTCATATAGTAAAGACCTAATACCATATCCTGAGAAGGTACCGTAATTGGAGCTCCGTTTGCAGGGTTTAAGATATTATGGGAAGCTAACATTAATAATTGTGCTTCTAAAATAGCCTCTGGTCCTAGCGGTAAGTGAACCGCCATTTGATCCCCATCGAAATCGGCGTTGAATGCCGTACATACTAACGGGTGTAAACGAATTGCTTTACCTTCAATTAATTTTGGTTGGAATGCTTGAATACCTAAACGGTGTAACGTAGGGGCACGGTTTAATAATACCGGATGACCTTTAATTACATTCTCTAAAATATCCCAAACAACAGGATCTTTTCTGTCTATAATTTTCTTAGCAGATTTTACTGTTTTTACAATACCTCTTTCAATTAATTTACGAATTACAAAAGGTTTGTATAATTCAGCTGCCATATCTTTTGGCAATCCACATTCGTATAATTTTAACTCAGGTCCAACAACAATTACCGAACGAGCAGAGTAATCAACACGTTTACCTAATAAGTTTTGACGGAAACGACCTTGTTTACCTTTTAAACTATCAGATAACGATTTTAGAGCTCTGTTAGATTCTGTTTTTACTGCTGACGCTTTACGTGTATTATCAAATAATGAATCTACTGATTCTTGTAACATACGTTTTTCGTTACGTAAAATTACTTCAGGAGCTTTAATCTCCATCAAACGCTTTAAACGGTTGTTACGGATAATTACACGACGATATAAGTCATTCAAATCTGAAGTAGCAAAACGACCTCCATCTAATGGAACTAACGGACGTAATTCCGGTGGAATTACCGGTACCACTTTCATAATCATCCACTCAGGCTTGTTTTCTCTGTTAACCTTAGCTTCTCTGAATGCTTCAACAACATTTAAACGTTTTAACGCTTCGTTTTTACGTTGTTTAGAAGTTTCGTTATTTGCTTTATGACGTAACTCATAAGATAATTCATCTAAATCAATTCTTTCTAATAAATCGATTAAACACTCTGCTCCCATCTTAGCAATGAACTTGTTAGGATCAGAATCTTCTAAATATTGATTATCTTGTGGTAACTCGTCTACAATATCTAAGTATTCCTCTTCTGTTAAGAAATCCATTTTTTGTAATGGCACTCCTTCAGCATTTTTAGCAATACCCGGTTGAATTACTACGTAACGCTCGTAGTAAATAATCATATCTAACTTTTTAGACGGTAACCCTAAAAGGTATCCCATTTTGTTAGGTAATGATCTGAAGTACCAAATGTGAGCCACCGGTACTACTAAGTTAATATGACCAACTCTATCTCTACGAACTTTCTTTTCTGTTACTTCAACACCACAACGGTCACAAACAATTCCTTTATATCGAATTCTTTTATACTTACCACACGCACACTCATAATCTTTTACCGGACCGAAAATACGCTCACAGAATAATCCATCTCTTTCAGGTTTGTGTGTACGGTAATTAATAGTTTCTGGTTTTAAAACCTCACCTTTTGAAGCCTCTAAAATAGACTCCGGTGAAGCTAAACCAATTGAAATTTTGTTAAACTTCTTAACAGTGTATTTTTCGTTTTTTCTTGCCATAATAATGGATTCGAATTAAAAATAAATGTCTTGTATAAAGACTGATATTGAAAAAATGATTTGCCTCAGAGCCTAAGCTCTGAGACATTTCACTGTGATTATTCTTCTAATTTAACGTCTAAACCTAAACCTCTAAGTTCGTGTAATAATACGTTAAATGATTCTGGTAAACCTGGTTCCGGCATAGCCTCACCTTTTACGATACTTTCGTAAGTTTTAGCTCTACCTAATACGTCATCCGACTTAACCGTTAAGATTTCACGTAAGATACTTGATGCTCCATATGCCTCAAGTGCCCATACCTCCATCTCTCCGAAACGCTGACCTCCAAATTGTGCTTTACCTCCTAATGGCTGTTGCGTAATTAATGAGTAAGGTCCGATAGAACGAGCGTGCATCTTATCTTCAATCATGTGTCCTAACTTAATCATATAAATTACCCCTACAGTTGCAGGTTGGTCAAAACGTTTACCGGTTCCACCATCATATAAATAAGTGTGTCCGAATCTTGGAATTCCAGCCTTGTCTGTTAATTTATTGATTTCATCTAAAGAAGCTCCATCAAAGATAGGCGTAGCATATTTTTGCTCTAATTTTTGACCAGCCCATCCAAGAACTGTTTCATAAATCTGACCAATGTTCATACGCGATGGTACCCCAAGTGGGTTAAGAACAATATCTACAGGTGTTCCGTCTTCAAGGAAAGGCATATCTTCTTGACGTACAATACGTGCTACAATACCTTTGTTTCCGTGACGTCCTGCCATCTTATCTCCTACTTTTAATTTACGTTTCTTAGCTACATAAATTTTAGCAAGTTTTAAAATACCTGCCGGTAATTCATCTCCTACAGAAATAGTAAATTTCTCACGACGTAAAACCCCTTGTAAGTCGTTTAACTTAATTTTATAGTTGTGTACTAATTCTACAACTAATCTGTTTACATCTTTATCAGTAGTCCAAGTTCCGTTTAAATGTGTAAAATCTTCAACAGAGTTTAACATTTTTTGAGTAAACTTCTTACCTTTTGGTAATACTTCTTCACCTAAGTCATTAAATACTCCTTGTGAAGTTTTTCCGTTTACTAATTCGAATAACTTGTTAACTAATTTTTCTTTTAATTCTTCAAACTTAGAAACAAATGATGCTTCTAAAGTAGCGATAGCTTCTTTATCACGAGCACGTTTGTTTTTATCTTTTACAGCGCGTTTGAATAATTTTTTATCAATTACTACACCTCTTAAAGATGGTGAAGCTTTTAAAGATGCATCTTTAACATCTCCTGCTTTATCTCCAAAGATAGCACGTAATAATTTTTCTTCAGGTGTTGGATCAGATTCTCCTTTTGGGGTAATTTTACCAATTAAGATGTCACCAGGATTTACTTCTGCTCCAATACGAATCATACCATTTTCATCTAAGTCTTTTGTAGCCTCTTCTGAAACGTTTGGAATATCATTCGTTAATTCTTCAGCACCTAACTTCGTATCACGAACATCTAATGAATATTCATCAATATGAATAGACGTAAAGATATCTTCACGTACTACTCTTTCAGAAATCACAATAGCATCCTCGAAGTTATACCCTTTCCAAGGCATGAAGGCTACTTTCATATTTCTTCCTAAAGCTAATTCACCTTGTTGTGTAGCATATCCTTCACAAAGTACTTGTCCTTCTTCAACTCTATCCCCTCTTTTTACAATAGGCTTTAAGTTAATACAAGTTCCCTGGTTAGTTTTTCTAAACTTAATTAAGTCATACACTTTTTCATCCGGGTCAAAGCTTACCATACGCTCTTCATCAGATCTATCGTACTTAATAATAACTTTATTAGCATCAACGTATTCTACAACTCCCGCTCCTTCAGCGTTAATTAAAATACGTGAATCTTTAGCTACTCTTCTTTCTAAACCTGTACCTACAATTGGAGACTCAGGACGTAATAATGGAACTGCCTGACGCATCATGTTCGATCCCATTAACGCACGGTTTGCATCATCATGCTCTAAGAAAGGAATTAACGATGCTGAAATTGAAGCGATTTGGTTAGGAGCAACGTCCATATAATTAATAGCTTCCGGAGTTTCAACAGGAAAATCTCCTTCTTCACGCGCAATTACTCTGTCTGTTCCAAATGTGCCATCAGTATTAATTGGTAAGTTAGATTGTGCAATCTTCATACCTTCTTCTTCTTCTGCTGATAAATAAATAGGTTCTTCCGGTAATACAATCCCTTCTTCTACCTTTTTATAAGGAGTTTCAATAAACCCTAAGTTATTTACTTTAGCAAATACAGCTAACGAAGAAATTAATCCAATGTTTGGTCCTTCAGGTGTTTCAATCGGACATAAACGTCCATAATGTGTATAGTGAACGTCACGTACCTCAAATCCTGCTCTTTCTCTTGATAAACCTCCAGGTCCTAAAGCCGATAAACGACGCTTATGAGTAATCTCTGCTAACGGGTTCGTTTGATCCATAAACTGAGATAACTGGTTAGTTCCAAAGAACGAGTTAATTACTGAAGATAACGTTTTAGCGTTAATTAAATCGATTGGAGTAAATACTTCGTTATCACGAACGTTCATTCTTTCACGAATCGTACGTGCCATACGAGCTAAACCTACACCGAATTGACCTGCTAATTGTTCACCTACAGTTCTAACACGACGGTTAGATAAGTGATCGATATCATCTACTTCAGCCTTTGAATTGATTAACTCAATTAAATACTTAATAATAGTAATGATATCATTTTTAGTTAATACTTTTTGATCTAAATCTTCATCTAAACCAAGTTTAGTATTCATTCTAAAACGTCCTACCTCACCTAAGCTGTATCGTTGCTCTGAGAAGAACAATTTTTCAATAATTCCTCTTGCTGTTTCCTCATCTGGCGGTTCAGCATTACGTAATTGTCTATATATATGCTCTACAGCCTCTTTTTCAGAGTTTGTAGGATCTTTTTGTAATGTATTATGAATGATGGCATAATCTGCTTGCTGGTTATCTTCTTTATGTAATAAGATAGCTTTAGCACCTGATTCGATTATTTCATCAATGTGTTCTTTTTCTAAGATGGTATCACGGTCGAAAATAATTTCGTTACGCTCAATAGATACTACTTCTCCAGTATCTTCATCTACGAAATCTTCGTGCCATGTTTTTAAAACTCTTGCTGCTAATTTTCGCCCTAATACCTTTTTTAATCCAACTTTAGAAACTTTAATTTCCTCAGCAAGATCGAAAATTTCTAATATATCTTTATCTCTTTCAAAACCTATGGCTCTGAATAACGTTGTTACTGGTAATTTTTTCTTTCTATCAATATAGGCATACATAACCTGATTGATATCGGTAGCAAATTCAATCCAAGATCCTTTAAAAGGAATTACTCTTGCTGAATATAACTTTGTTCCATTGGCATGGAAAGATTGTCCAAAGAATACACCAGGTGAACGGTGTAACTGAGAAACCACAACACGCTCTGCTCCATTAATAATGAATGTTCCAGAGTTTGTCATGTATGGAATTGTACCTAAATATACATCTTGAACAATAGTTTCAAAATCTTCGTGTTCAGGATCGGTACAATATAATTTTAAACGCGCTTTTAAAGGTACACTATATGTTAATCCTCTTTCAATACATTCTTCAATACTATACCTAGGTGGGTCAACAAAATAGTCTAAAAATTCTAATACAAATTGATTACGTGTATCTGTAATCGGAAAGTTATCCATGAAAGTCTTGTATAAACCTTCATTACCTCGCTCTTCAGCCTTAGTTTGCAATTGGAAAAAATCTTGGAAAGATTTTACCTGAATATCTAGGAAGTCCGGATAGTCAGCTCCTAATTGCGATGACGCGAAGTTTATTCTTTCAGTAGTGTTTATCGTTGCCAAAAGAGATACTATTTTTAAATTAAAAATATATTTTTTGAAACTAAATGTTTCAATAATGCAATTTTTATTGCAACAACCGACTGTTAATCAGTTTTTTATAGTCGTAAAATCACATAATAAAAATATGTGATAAGATAAAGAACGAATATATACACAAAATGGTTTAGGCCAAGGACATAAGTCCTTGGTACCTAAACCTTTATTGTTTTCCCCGTTAAAACGGGAGAAGTAATTACTTAAGCTCTACTTCAGCTCCAGCTTCTTCTAAAGATTTTTTAAGACCTTCAGCCTCATCTTTAGATACACCTTCTTTTACAGGTGATGGTGCGCTATCAACGATTTCTTTAGCTTCTTTTAATCCTAAACCAGTTAATTCTTTAACTAATTTAACAACAGCTAATTTAGAAGCACCTGCTGCTTTTAAGATAACGTCAAATTCAGTTTTCTCTTCTGCTGCTTCACCTCCACCAGCAACTGGTCCTGCTACTGCTACTGCAGCTGCAGCTGGCTCAATACCATACTCTTCTTTTAATATATCAGCTAATTCATTAACTTCTTTTACTGTTAAGTTAACTAATTGTTCTGCGAAATCTTTTAAATCTGCCATTTTAATTGTTTTTTGAAAATTTTATTATTTAGTTTATTAGTGCGCTTAATTATTTTTCTGATAATGTTTTTAAGATACCAGCTAATTTACCACCACCTGATTGAAGTGCAGAAACAACGTTCTTAGCAGGCGATTGTAATAACATAATGATATCTCCAATAAGTTCTTCTTTAGACTTAATGTTAACAAGAGCGTCAAGTTGATCATCACCAACATAAACTGCCTCTTCAACATATGCCCCTTTAAATAAAGGTTTGTCTGATTTTTTTCTGAACTCTTTAATAACTTTAGCAGGTGCATTTGCAACCTCAGCTATTAACATTGAAGTATTACCTTTTAATATCTCCGGTAACTCACCAAAATCTTTATCAGAAGCTTCCATTGCCTTAGAAAGCAATGTGTTCTTCACAACAGCCAATTTAACGTTAGCCTTAAAACATGCTCTACGTAAGTTAGATGTAGCCGTAGCATCTAATCCAGAAATATCTGCTAAATAGATGGTGCTTGAATCTGCTAACTGTGCTGTTAAATCTTGTATTACTTGTGATTTTTCCTCTCTAGTCATGATTAAAAAGTTTTAACTGCCTTATGATACAGATTTTACATCTACTGCAACACTAGGACTCATAGTTGAAGACATGAAAATACTCTTGATATAAGTACCTTTTGCTGCTGTTGGCTTTAATTTAATAAGTGTTTGAACTAATTCGTTTGCGTTTTCAGCAAGTTTTTGAGCATCAAAAGACGCCTTACCAATTGCTGCGTGCACAATACCAGTTTTATCTACTTTAAAGTCGATTTTACCAGCTTTTACTTCTTGTACAGCTTTAGCAACTTCCATAGTTACTGTACCAGTTTTTGGGTTTGGCATTAAACCTCTTGGCCCTAAAATACGTCCTAAAGGTCCTAATTTACCCATTACACTTGGCATAGTGATGATAACATCAACATCTGTCCAACCTCCTTTAATTTTTTGAAGGTATTCATCTAATCCAACATAATCAGCACCAGCTGCTTGAGCTTCTGCTTCTTTATCTGGAGTAACTAAAGCTAAAACTTTAACATCTTTACCTGTTCCGTGTGGTAATGTTACAACCCCACGTACCATTTGATTTGCTTTACGTGGATCTACTCCTAAACGTACAGCGATATCAACAGATGCATCAAATTTTACATTAGTGATTTCTTTTACTAAAGCTGATGCTTCATTTAAATTATAAACTTTAGAGTTGTCAATTTTAGCACGAGCCTCTTTTTGTTTTCTAGTCAATCTTGCCATTTTCTAAATCTCTTTTAAGTTTATGCAGGAGCATCACCTGTTACTGTTAATCCCATAGAGCGAGCTGTACCGGCAATCATAGTCATTGCAGACTCGATTTCGAAAGCATTTAAATCTGCCATCTTGTCTTCTGCAATAGTTCTAATTTGATCCCAAGTAACACTTGCTACTTTCTTTCTGTTAGGCTCACCTGAACCTTTCTTAATTTTGGCCGCTTCCATTAATTGTACTGCAGCTGGTGGAGTTTTTACAACAAACTCGAAAGATTTGTCTGTATAAACTGTGATAACAACAGGTAATACTTTACCTTGTTTGTCCTGTGTACGAGCATTAAACTGCTTACAGAACTCCATGATGTTAACACCGGCAGCACCTAAAGCGGGTCCAACTGGTGGCGACGGATTCGCAGCACCTCCCCTAACTTGTAGTTTTACTAATTTACTTACTTCTTTTGCCATTGTTTAAGATTTAACGATGCATTTAATTTTGGAAGCTTAAAACACATCTAAATAAAATATATAATAGGTGTAACAATTATATTTTCTCTACTTGCATGTAATTAAGCTCAAGTGGTGTTTTTCTTCCGAAAATCTTAACCATTACTTCAAGCTTACGTTTTTCTTCATTTACATTTTCAACAGTACCATCAAATCCATTAAATGGTCCGTCAATAACCTTTACAGTTTCTCCTACGTTATAAGGTATAGCAACGCTATCATCTTTTACAGACAATTCATCTACTTTACCTAGCATTCTGTTAACTTCAGATTTACGCATTGGTACAGGATCACCGCCTTTGGTTTCTCCTAAAAATCCAATAACTCCGGTTACAGATTTAATAACGTGAGGTACTTCTCCTGCAAGATTAGCTTCTATCATTACATAACCAGGAAAATAAACACGCTCACGGTTTATTTTCTTTCCGTTTCTTACTTGAATAACTTTCTCTGTAGGAACTATAACTTGGCTAACAAAATCAGACAACCCATGACGAGCAATCTCAGTCTCGATATAAGATTTCACCTTATTTTCTTGACCTCCAATAGCTCTAACCACATACCACTTCATCACCGACTCTGTCATCCTTAAAACATTTTAAAGAAGTTATCTAATCCTAATTGAAATACCTTATCAATTGCAGCAACTACTAAAGAAAAAACAATAGTAAAAGCAGCAACAATAACTGTTGACTTTTGAGCTTCTTCTCTAGATACCCAAGTCATGTTTGTGTTTAATTCTTCGAAAGAATCTTTGATGTATTGTATAAAGTTGCTCATGTCTTTTTATCCTTTTAACGAGCTGCAGTAAAACTACAACTCGCTCTAGACTTGCACGGGTTGAGAGACTCGAACTCCCGACACCTGGTTTTGGAGACCAGTGCTCTACCAACTGAGCTAAACCCGTATTTCATTTTAAAGGAGTCTCTCTTGAAAAGAGACTCCTTATAATTTATGATTAAACTATAATTAGTCTAAAATTTCAGTTACCTGACCAGCTCCAACTGTTCTACCTCCTTCACGGATAGCGAACTGTAAACCGATGTTTAATGCGATTGGTTGGATTAAATCAACTGTAATAGTTAAGTTATCACCTGGCATAACCATCTCTACTCCATCAGGTAAGTTAATAGTACCTGTTACGTCTGTTGTACGTACGTAGAATTGAGGACGATAGTTATTGTGGAATGGAGTGTGACGTCCACCTTCTTCTTTCTTTAAGATATACACCTCAGCTTTAAATTTAGCGTGTGGAGTTACAGAACCTGGCTTAACGATAACCATACCTCTTTTGATATCTTCTTTTGCAATACCTCTTAATAAGATACCTGCGTTATCTCCAGCTTCACCTCTATCTAAGATTTGACGGAACATTTCAATACCAGTTACTGTAGAAGTTAATTTCTCAGCACCCA
The DNA here is from genome assembly GCF_050606265.1 of Tenacibaculum sp. TC6. Taxonomy (NCBI): domain Bacteria; kingdom Pseudomonadati; phylum Bacteroidota; class Flavobacteriia; order Flavobacteriales; family Flavobacteriaceae; genus Tenacibaculum; species Tenacibaculum sp. TC6. The sequence continues at coordinate 12,471 of NZ_JBOCUK010000052.1, forward strand.
TACCGATGATCTCAACAGGATCTCCAGTTTTGATAACACCAGTTTCGATACGTCCAGTTGCTACTGTACCACGACCAGTAATAGAGAATACATCTTCGATTGGCATTAAGAATGGCTTTTCAGTATCTCTTGGTGGCTCTTCAATCCAAGTATCAACAGCTTCCATTAATTCTAAAACTGTATCAACCCATTTTTGCTCACCATTTAAAGCTCCTAAAGCAGAACCTTTAATTACAGGACCATTATCTCCATCATAGTCATAGAAAGATAATAAGTCTCTTACTTCCATTTCTACTAACTCTAATAACTCCTCATCATCAACCATATCCACTTTGTTTAAGAAAACAACGATACGTGGAATACCTACCTGACGACCTAATAAGATGTGCTCACGAGTTTGTGGCATTGGACCATCTGTAGCAGCAACTACTAAGATAGCACCATCCATCTGAGCAGCACCAGTTACCATGTTCTTTACGTAATCCGCGTGACCTGGACAGTCAACGTGAGCATAGTGACGGTTAGCTGTAGCGTACTCTACGTGAGAAGAGTTAATTGTGATACCTCTTTCTTTTTCTTCAGGAGCGTTATCAATTTGATCAAATGCTCTTGCTTCAGAATATCCTGCGTCTGCTAATACTTTTGTGATTGCAGCAGTTAAAGTAGTCTTACCGTGATCTACGTGACCGATAGTACCAACGTTTAAGTGCGGTTTCGAACGATCATAAGTTCCTTTTGCCATGATTATTAATTTTAATTCTTAGTTAAATATATTTAGTGTTACTTTAAAACCTTTTTTAAATAAACTCTAAAAGAGCCAATGACGGGATTTGAACCCGTGACCTCATCCCTACCAAGGATGCGCTCTACCAACTGAGCTACACCGGCTTGGAAAATTTAGAGCGGGAGACCGGGTTCGAACCGGCGACATTCAGCTTGGAAGGCTGACGCTCTACCAACTGAGCTACTCCCGCCTAAAAATATCAAGTGGGGAGAGCAGGATTCGAACCTGCGAAGTCGTAAGACAACGGAGTTACAGTCCGTCCCATTTGGCCGCTCTGGAATCTCCCCAAAATTATACAATATTTTTATGAACTTTTAAGAGCCGATAGAGGGACTCGAACCCACGACCTGCTGATTACAAATCAGCTGCTCTAGCCAGCTGAGCTATATCGGCTTTTTACTGTAAAAAACAGTCCGCTATTTCTAACGGACTGCAAATGTAAAAAGTAATTTTTAATTTTTAAAACTTTTTTCAATTATTTTTTATGATGCTAGTGTAGTTCGTAATTTTTCTTTTGATTTTTGAAGCTGCCTCTTTAAAGATTCAACCCCTACACTTACACCTTCTTCAAAGGTTTTACATTGTTTTTTTACCATTAATTCATTTCCTGGTATGTTAATTTTAACTTCAGTTATTTTATTTTCTTTCTCACTTGTCTTCTGTACTTTTAGAAAAACTTCAACATCAACAATCTTATCATGGAATTTTTCTAAACCTCCTACTTTCTTTTCAATGTAGTTTAACAATTTTCTGTCTGCAGTGAAGTTAACTGATTGCGTAAATACCTTCATAATCTTCCAATTTTTATTTAGACCCTCTAGGGTGAGCCTGATTAAACACTTTTTTTATTTCTTCCAAGCTACTATGTGTGTAAACTTGAGTAGAAGCTAAGCTTGAATGCCCTAGCAATTCCTTAACCGAATTTAAAGACGCTCCATTATTAAGCATATGGGTTGCGAATGCATGTCTAAGGATGTGTGGACTTTTTTTAACCTTAGTTGATACCCTACTAAAGTACAAATTTATTATTCGATAAACAAGAGTTTCATATATTTTAACACCCTTTTTAGTTACTAATAAGTATTCATTAACATTCTCGCTTTTTAGCTCCTTTTTTTTACTCAAATATGCCTTAATCGTATCTATAACAAAAGGTAATAAAACCACTAATCTTTCTTTATTCCTCTTTCCCAGAACTTTAATTACCCCCTGCATACAATCAACATCTTTTTCTTTTAAGTTCACCAACTCAGCTCTTCTTATCCCTGTTGAATACAACAACTCCACAATCAAACGATCTCTCACCCCTTCAAAATCTTCTTTTTCAGTTAAAATATTTAATACTTCCTCTATTTCCTCTTCAGTAAAAGGGGTACTAATCTTTTTTTGAACTTTTAAGGCTTTATGTTTTGCTAATGGATTTACATCCACTTCTTCTATTTTCTGTAAAAATGTATAAAATGTTTTTAGAGAACTCATTTTTCTATTAACACTTCTATTCGTTACTCCTCCATTCACCAAAGAAACGATCCAGCCTCTTATTTGATTATAATGGATCAAAGACAAATCATCATCTTCAAAACTTTCTACACAATATTCTTGAAAGTCAATTAAATCGTTTTTATACGCTGTTACAGTATGTTTTGAATATTTCTTCTCATATTCCAGATATTCTAAAAAAGCGGTTATAAGCATTTTAAACAGTAAAAAATTGTTGCTATCAAAATTAGTCAAAAGTATGTGTCGTCCTAAAAAACCATTACAGTTTTTTAGTATGATTAAAGATATAAAATCTCTCAACAAACATGTGTTT
>NZ_JBOCUK010000053.1:0-15005 GCF_050606265.1 Tenacibaculum sp. TC6
CAAAAAACCAGAGAAGCTAGCCTCTCTGGTTTAAATAATATTTTTTAAATCTGTCAACCTATTTTAGGACGACTCAGTCTTCTGAACTATTATTTTCCAATAATCTTTTAGCTTGTCCTTTCCAATCATCTCTGGCAATTCTACCGGGAAAAAACTGGATTAAATCTGTAATAATTTCAATATCATCTTTAGAAAGTTTACTGATTTGGGTATAGGTATAAATACCAATACTATTTAATTTCTTTTCAATAAAGTTTCCAATACCGTTAATTAAGGTTAAATCATCTTTAGTTTCTTCAGAAGCTATTCCTATATTTTCAAAATTAAGTTCTTTAGGATATTTTATTTCTATACCTCCACGCTCAACAGTTTTCTTAGCTCTGATGGTCGATTGCATTTCAGTTCTTAATTCTGTAATGGTTTCTGTACTTTCTTCTAATTGTGATTTGTACTTGTTTTTAAAATATAACCATGAAAAAACATAACCGATAAGGAAAGAACCAAACATCCAAAAGAATAGCTCGAGGAGATGTAATGTTTTGTTAGTTATAAATAGGATCATATTTAAGGGAGTTTGTTAGTTGATTAGTATTTCAATTCGTTTATTTTTAATTCTGTTTTTGGTTGTATTATTATCAACAATAGGAGCGGTTTCTCCTTTTGATTGTACGTTCAGTTTGTTTTTGTCTATTCCTATATTTTCAAAATAAGCGGCAATACTCTTGGCTCTTTCTAAAGCAATTTGATAATTACTATCATCATTACCCATATTGTCAGTATGACCTGTAATGGTTACTTTTTTTTCCGGATGTTTCTGTAAGTAATTTTTTAACTCAACAGTATAGGCTTGTATAGTTTTATCAGGTTTTACTGTATTTGTATTAAAATCAGGATATAAAGTTTTATGGGTTATTTCTTGTTCAAGAGTGGCGCGTTTTTCTTTAGAAATATTTTTAAAAGAAATGGTAATTCCGTTAGCATAATATCCGTCTTTATCATAGGTGTAGTTAGTTACAGAATCTTTGCTAACTAATTTTAAAGGGTTCACACCATATTTAACTAATTGGCTTTTTAAATATTCAGCTCTGGCTTTACCAAAAGTTAAATTATTGTTGACCATTTCAGAAGGTAAATATTGAGCAGAAATTATAATTTCCTTATCAGGATGGTGATTTAAAAAATTATAAATAGAATCTTTAAAATAATGGAAATTCTGAGGAAATAATACCCTAGTATGGCTATTATGGGTAATAAATTTATGGTTGAAAGGAAGAACTGTAATTGTTTCTTTAGTTTCTGAGATAGTTTCTATAGTCTTTTGTGGTATTACAGTTGCCGGAGGAGAGTTTTCTTGTTTTTTTATAGTGTCATTTTGAATTTCAGCCTTTTCTTCACCTGTAGTTTGTTTAGCCAAAGGGTCATCGTAATAGCTATTACGGTTGTATACAAGTAGAGCAAGTACAGCCCAACATAAAAAAACGAGAAAAGCTTTTAAAAAGTTTCTCATAAAATAAGGGGAGTTGATTTTGTTTCAGCCTTAAATTTATAAAAAACTTTTAATTAATCAAATTGTTAGGTATTTAAGAGAAGTACGTTTTTGTTTTTTTGTTGGCATGGTATTTTTAAAATGGAAGCTCATTATAGACATTAATTGACTGATTAGGAGTAATATTTAGGTATAAAAAAACTCACCTGTTTTGAGGTGAGTTTTTAAAAATATAGATGAAAAATTATTTAATTAACTCGTAACTACGTTTAATAAAATTAGTTAATTCTTCACCATGTAATAAGTTTTGAGATAACTTAGCTAAATCAAATGCTTGAGAAACTAAACGAGATTGTGTTTCTGTTTCTGCATTTAAAATTTCAGATACTAACGGGTGATTTGTATTTACTACTAAATTATACATTTCAGGTAAATTACCCATTCCCATCATACCTCCTCCGGTAGCACTCATTTCTTTCATACGACGCATGAATTCCGGAATGGTAATAAGGAAAGGTGAGGCGCTAGAATCCATAGCCTCTAACTGTACAGTATAGTGAGTATTGTTTATAGCACTTTCAATAACGGGTTTTAATTTTTCTTTCTCTTCATCAGAAAGTTTAGAGATAATAGTATCATCTTTTTTGATTAAATTATCAATATGATCAGCATCAACACGTGTAAATTGAACTTTGCTATCACCGGTAGTTTCTAATTTTTGCATTAAGTGAGAAACAATAGGCGAATCTAGTACTAATACTTCATAACCTTTAGCTTTTGCCGCTTCAATATAACTATGTTGAGCATCTTTATTAGCAGCATATAATAAGATATGGTTACCATCTTTATCTGTTTGAGCATCTTTAGTTTTTTCAACTAACTCTTCAAAAGTAAAGTACTCGTTATTAACAGTGGGGAATAAGGCAAACTTTTTAGCTTTATCAAAAAACTTTTCCTCAGATAACATTCCATATTCAATAATAACTTTAATATCGTTCCACTTTTGTTCAAAATCTTCACGATTATTTTTAAATAAAGAAGTTAATTTTTCTGCTACTTTTTTAGTAATATAACCAGAAATCTTTTTAACTGCTCCATCAGCCTGTAAATAAGAACGAGAAACGTTTAAAGGAATATCCGGTGAATCAATAACACCTTTAAGCATTTGTAAGAAATCAGGAACAATACCTTCAACATTATCAGTTACAAAAACTTGGTTTTGATATAATTGAATTCTATCTTTTTGAACGTCTAAATTCTGACTTAATTTAGGGAAGAATAAAATTCCTGTTAAATTAAACGGATAATCAACATTTAAGTGAATGTGAAATAAAGATTCTTCAAATTGCATCGGATATAATTCACGATAGAAGTTTTTATAATCTTCATCTTCTAAATCTGAAGGTTTTTTAGTCCAAGCAGGTTCAGTATTGTTGATAATGTTATCAACTTCAATTTGTTTATGAGGCTCTTTAGTTTCTTTCCCGTCTTCATCAGTAATTGTTTGCGGGGTAAAATCAGGATCGTTTATTTTTTTAGTTCCGAATTTAATTGGAATTTGATTAAAACGATTGTATTTAGTAAGTAAACCTCTAATCTTTCCTTCTTCTAAAAATTCAGTAGAATCATCAGCAATGTGTAAAATAACAGCTGTTCCTCTGTCAGATTTGTCATGCTCAACAAGTGTATATTCTGGAGAACCATCACAAGTCCAATGTGCAGCAGGCTCATCTTTATATGATTTGGTAATGATTTCTACTTTATCGGCTACCATAAATGCAGAATAAAAACCTAATCCAAAATGGCCAATAACACCTGTTTCATTTTTGTCATCTTTATACTTTTCTAAAAACTCCTCAGCTCCTGAAAAAGCAATTTGGTTTATGTATTTTTCAACTTCTTCAGCTGTCATACCTAAACCTTGATCTTTAATGGTAAGTGTTTTATTCTCTTTATCAATTAGTATTTCTATTTTAGGAGCGCCATATTCAACTTTAGCTTCACCAATAGAAATTAAATGCTTTAATTTAGTAGTCGCATCTGTAGCGTTAGAAATAAGTTCACGTAAAAAGATTTCGTGATCAGAATACAAGAATTTCTTAATCAGTGGAAAAATATTCTCAACTGATACATTAATGTTTCCTTTACTCATAATTTTATATTTTGATTGCTTTTATTTTTGTTTTTACATACAAGTCAAAAAAAATACCAAGCTCATATAAAATGACAAGATGACAGGTTTTACGGATGATGAAGATTGTTTATTGTTTAAAAAATTAAAAATTAGTACTTTTGGAGGCTGAAAATTTGCATACAAGTAAAAAAATAACATAAAAAATTATGTATAGTTCAAAAATTACAGGATTAGGGTATTACGTGCCTGATAACGTGGTTACAAATGATGATTTAACCCAGTGGATGGAAACGAGTGATGAATGGATACAAGAAAGAACCGGGATTAAAGAGCGTCGTTGGATAGATCCTAAAACAGGTGAAACCACTTCTTCAATGGGAGCAAAGGCTGCTAAAATAGCGATAGAGAGAGCTGGTTTATCTAAAAATGATATTGACTTTATCATTTTTGCTACTCTAAGTCCTGATATGTATTTTCCAGGGGGCGGTGTTCGTGTTCAGGATATGTTAGATATGCCTACTATTGGAGCACTAGATGTGCGTAATCAATGTTCCGGATTTATTTACTCTCTGGCAGTAGCTGATCAGTTTATAAAAACGGGTATGTATAAAAATATTTTGGTTATAGGTTCTGAAAATCATTCTGGAGGTTTAGAAAAATCAACCAGAGGAAGAGGGGTTACTGTAATTTTTGGAGATGGAGCCGGAGCAGCGGTTTTATCACGTAGCGAAGAAGAAGGAAAGGGAATTTTATCATCTCATTTGCATTCAGAAGGAAAATATGCCGGTGAATTAGCATTAGAAGGACCTTCAACAAGCCGTTGGGTACCTGAAATTATGGAAGCTAATGATCCTGATGATGTATCATATTACCCATATATGAACGGACAATTTGTATTTAAACATGCAGTAGTTCGTTTTTCTGAGGCAATTGTAGAAGGTTTACAAGCAAATAACTTGCAGAAAGAAGATATTGATATGTTAATTCCTCATCAGGCAAATTTACGTATTGCACAATTCATTCAGAAAAAATTTGACTTACCTGATGAAAAAGTATACAATAATATTCAAAAGTATGGAAATACTACAGCTGCTTCAGTAATTATAGCGTTAACTGAGGCGTGGGAAAAAGGAAAAATTAATGATGGTGATTTAGTAGTGTTAGCTGCTTTTGGTAGTGGATTTACTTGGGGTTCTGTAGTTATCCGTTGGTAAAAAATATTTTTTAGTCTTTCAGAGTTTTAGGAAACTAAAATTTTGAAAGACTTTTTACTAAACTTAGTTTAGTTGATTCTTTTTATAATTTCATCATATACAAAACAATAGTAGTCGTGATACTTAGGTAATAGTACATTTTCTAACTGTTTTGTTTTTTTTATAGTTTCCAAATCAAAAAGCTGTATTTCATCAACTTCTGTTTCCTGAAGAGTTAAATTGTTTAGAGGCGTTGTTAACTCTGCAATAAAAATATGGTGGAACTCATTGTCTATAATTCCGTTTGGATGATTTACCTGATGCTTTCTGGTGCCTATTTTAAATAAATGTTCCGGCGCTATGTCAAAATTTATTTCTTCTTTTACTTCTCTCAGCGCAGCATCTATAATATTTTCTCCAGCTGAAATATGACCTGCTACCGATATATCCCATAATCCGGGAAATACTTTTTTGGTTAAGGATCTTTTTTGTAGCAAAATTTTAACATCAGAAGTATATAGCCAAACATGTACAGTAGGGTGGAAGTACCCATATTTATGAGCTTCGGATTTTAAACAGGTTTTTCCTGTGTAGTTACCCTTTTCATCAATAATATCTATAAGTTCATCCATGTTACTGTTAAGATAATTTTGTGTCAAAAGAAGACGTTTATGTGGATGGTAAGAAGTAAATCCACGAAATTTATCTGTTAATTAAAAGCGTCATTACGTTAAAGTAGAAAGAACAACGTTATTGTTTTGCCTTTTTTGTAACGACGCTTCTTTGTTTGTATATTATTTGAAATAAGAGAAATTTTCTCCGTTTTCAATTTTTAATAAACTCTCGTAAATTATTTTAATTACATTTTCTACATCCTCTCTGTGTACCATTTCTACTGTAGTATGCATGTAGCGTAAAGGTAATGATATGAGTGCAGAAGCAACACCTCCGTTACTATAAGCAAAAGCATCAGTATCGGTACCGGTAGCTCTTGATAAGGCAGAACGTTGGAAAGGAATTTCATTACTTTCTGCAGCATCAATAATTAAATCACGTAATTTTTGTTGTACGGCAGGAGCGTAAGCAATAACAGGTCCTTTCCCCATTTCTAAATGACCTTCCTTCTTTTTATCTATCATAGGAGTAGTTGTGTCATGGGTAACATCAGTAACAATAGCTACGTTAGGTTTAATAGTTTGGGTAATCATTTCAGCTCCGCGTAATCCTATTTCTTCCTGTACAGAGTTGGTAATGTATAATCCAAAAGGAGGTTTTTTTCTATTTTCATGTAATAAACGTGCAACTTCAGCAATCATAAAACCTCCCATTCGGTTATCTAAGGCTCTACAGACAAATTTATTTTCGTTTAAAATATGAAACTCATCAGGGTAGGTAATAACGCAACCTACATGTACACCTAATTTTTCAACTTCTTCTTTAGTAGAACAACCACAATCAATAAAAATATTATCTAATTGAGGAGCTTCTTCTTTTCCACGGTTACGAGTGTGAATTGCCGGCCATCCAAACACACCTTTTACAATTCCGTTTTTAGTATGAATATTTACTATTTTACTAGGAGCAATTTGATGATCACTACCACCGTTTCTAATTACATAAATAAGACCGTTATCAGTAATATAATTTACATACCATGAAATTTCATCTGCATGTCCTTCAATAACTACTTTGTATTTAGCATCCGGATTAATAACCCCAACAGCAGTACCGTAGGTATCCGTGATAAATTCATCTACATAAGGTTTTAGATAGTCCATCCAAATTTTTTGACCATCCCATTCATAACCGGTTGGTGCGGCATTATTTAAGTATCTTTCTAAAAAGTCTAATGACTTTTGATTTAAAATTGATGTTGAAGCCATATTTTAATTGTATTGATACGTAAATTCAAGTTAAAAGTTAACTCCAAAACTTACGTTTTTCATTTAATTCTTCTTGTTCTTTAATTTGTTCAGGGGTAAGTACTTTTAAAAATGACGGATGTTGCTCTATTGCATATTGAATTTTTTCAACAATACTTTCAATAGTTTCCTTGTCATAATCTATCTCCAAAGGATCTTTAATAATCATCGATTGTAAAACGTTACGCTTTTTTATTTGCAATCCTTTTTTGTCAAAAGAGCGTCTGAAACCATCAATAACAATAGGGATTACTATTGGTTTATACGTTTTAATTATATGTGCAGTTCCTCTTCTTATAGGTTTAAAAGCAGTAGTAGTTCCTTGAGGAAAAGTAATTACCCAGCCATCATCTAAGGCTTTTCCTATATTAGAAATATCAGACATTTTTACCTGCCTGTTCACGTCTTTTCCTGAACTACGCCAAGTTCTATCTATAGAAACAGAACCGGTATAAGCAAAAATTTTAGGTAAAAGTCCGGAACGCATGGTTTCACCGGCTGCTACATAATATATATTTAATTTTGGATGCCATATATAACCAATGTTTTTAATGTTATCAACTCTACCTTTTAAGGCTGCATTAAAAACATGAAACATGGCAGCTACATCAGCAAAATATGTTTGGTGATTTGAAATAAAAAGAACGTTTTTTTCAGGGAGTTGACGAATAATTTCAGAACCTTCTATTTGTAGCTCATTAAACCTACGGTAACGACCGTGTGATATAACTCCTAAAATACGTATAAGCCATTTTTTTATCCATAAAATGTGTCCGAACGGATTCCTTTTAAATAAGGGCATATTTATGTTGGTTTTATTAGTATAATGCTAAATTACAAAAGAAAAAGAACAATGTTATTATTTAATTAAATCTTTAATTTCAGATAACATCATAGCAGTGGCTCCCCATACAATGTAATCGTTTAATTTAAAGCAAGGTACTTCAATATTTTGCATATAAGAAGTATTCATAGGAACAGAAATAATATTATTGTCATCAAGTAAATCTTCAACTAAAACCTCAATAATATTAGCAACTTCATTATTGGGAATAAAAGAAGGTTTATGTTCGCAAAATCCCATAAAAGGAGCTACGAGAAAATTACTGGGTGGAATATAAGTATCTGAAAGTTGCCTGATAATAGTTATTTCATTGGTAGTTACTCCAACTTCCTCATCGGTTTCTCGTAAGGCAGTTTCTTCTAAAGTATTATCTTGGTTATCAACTTTACCTCCGGGAAAACTTATTTGCGCAGAATGAGTACCTTTATAACTGGCTCTTTGGGTTAGTAAAAAATTGGTTCTATTGTACTCATCAGGATAAAACAGTGCTAAAACAGCCGCTTGTTTCGGTGTTTTAGTTAAAATCATTTCTTCTGAATATTTTTTTCGTAATTCAGGAGCTAGTTTAAATTGAGATTGTATGCCTCCTAGTGAGCTATGTTGAAAACGATGTATTTGATTGATAAAATCAGAAAAAAACATATTAATTGTATATTTAAAAACAAACATATTACATTTAAAAAAGGAAAACCAATTTTTGGCTTGAATTTTGCTCTTTTGTAAACATTAAAATCTAACAAAAAACATGAATAAAGAATATAAATATCAAAAGCTCTTTTTGAGTCTGGTTTTAGACGCAGTAGGATATGTTTCTTTTTTGATTCCGGGCTTGGGAGAACTATCTGATGTTGTTTGGGCTCCGGTTTCCGCTTATTTAATGACTAAAATGTATAAGGGAAATAAAGGTAAAATAGCAGCGGCAGTTACTTTTATAGAAGAAGCAATGCCTGGTTTAGATGTAATACCTACCTTTACCTTAATGTGGTTGTTTACGTATGTATTTACAAGCTCGAAAGAACCTAAAAAAACAATAGAAGTTTAAAAAATGATAAAAGCAATGACCTATAAATATAAGTCATTGCTTTTATCTATTATATAGAATTACTTTTTCATACTTAAAAAAGAAAAGTGATAGTTGATACCTACATTTACAAATGTGGTGCTTAAACCACCACCTTTTGCTTTTACGTATCCTAAGGCACCTCTAAGGCTTAAATTATCTGATAATTTATAATTTATACCTACACTAGGTTTTACAATTAACCCTTGTCCTGTACTTATACCGCCACCGCCGGCAGCGCCTCCTAATATTTGACCAAAAATAGAAGTGGAGTTGTTAAAGAAACGATTACTCATAACTCCTAAACCAACAATACCTTCTGCATAAGCACCTGCATCCCCAAAATTAGCAAAGGAGGTTTGTCCGGCACCGTAGACGTACTTGTTTAAGAAGAAATTAATTTGCAGTGATATTTGATGCATATTTTGGTTAAAACCTCCGTCTCTCTGAGCATCTAAATATAAATCTTGTTTTACAATGGCTTCTAATCCTTTAAATCTTCCTTTTGAAAAGGAAAGGTTGTCAGAATTAATACCATCTTTGTCGAGATAATATTTAAGGCCAAAACCAAAAGTTGATGTTACAAAATGAGAATTAGGACTCATTAAGTAACCTTTATTAATTGATGCATATACATTATCAAAAAGTTTTTGTTCTAAAGATAGATCAGGATAAATTAAAAAACCACCTTGTGTATCAACGCCGCCACCTCCACCGGCTCCAACTCCAAATTTAGCGAGAATGTTCGTTCTGTTTTTATTCATAGATAAATGATATCCTCCTCCAAGAAAAATATCCATATATCCTGCTTTTATTCCATGATAAGCACCATCAGCCTTTACAAAGAAGAAAATGTTATCTGTTATGTAGGAATTTACTTCAAAACCGGCTAAACGAATTGTGTTTCCTTTATACGATCCTTTAGTAACAGATAAATTGTTTAAATGAACTAATAAAGAAATACGACTACTGTTTATATTCCAGTCACTATTTTGTAAATCTTCAAAAGAATATTCTTTTTCTAAATTATCGAAAGAAGATGATTTAAAAGATAGAGGAATTTGAACAGCCATATTAAATTGGCTGCTGTTAATAGTTCCGCCATCAAAAAAGTTTACATAACTATATCCGGCAGTTGTAGAAAAGTATTTAAAATCATATCCTAAATTAATATGAGGTAAAATAAATGCACCTCCACCATCAGGAGCACTGGCACCACCGCCACCGCCAAAATGAATTCCGGCGTCAACAAATAATTTATCGGTTATTTTTTGTTGAATTCCGGCATTAATTCCTAAGGTAAAAAAACCTCCTCTAATACCGCCAACAGCTCCGTAAAAGCCAAGTCCGGCATAGCTCCATTGATTAATTTTTAAATTATAGTGCAAACCGGCAAAATCCATGTTGGCTTCATCACTGGGCATTTTGATAGAAAGAAAGTCTAATTGACCAAAACCTTGTTGTGTTTTTTGAATTGCTAATTGTTCTTGTCCGTAAAAAAAATGAACACTCAATATTAAACATACTATGAGTGTTCTTTTAATTATGTTGTTAAACATAAAATATGTGAGTTAATTTTAATGATGTATTTGTTGTCTTTTACCGTTTATATATGAAGCCACAAAAGCATCTTTAAATCCTACTTTAACTAATTCGTTTTTTAGTTTTTTGGCTTCATCTAAAGAGGCAAATATACCTAAAGAATATTTAAAGTAACCATCATCAGGAACAGCTATTCCAGAAAGCATAGCTTTAGATAATAAAGGGTATTTGTTTTTTGAAAACACACCAATTTGCACTGAATATACAGTACTTCCTTTACTGTTTTTAGAAATTTTCCCTAGTGTTTCATCAAGGTTTTCTTCACTTAGAGAAGCATTATCTAAATTTGATTCTTCGTTGGCATTGTTTAAACTATCAATAACACGTTGTGCTTCTTTAGCTTTGATTTCTTCAATATCAACAGTATTATTATTGTTAACAATTATTCCTTCACTATTCAGTGTTCCGTTTTTGAATAAATAAATGACTCCAATGGCAATTCCTAGAAAAATAAACAATAAAACAATTATAGTTCTTGACTTTTGTTTTTGATGTTTATAGCTTTCCTGAAGCTCATTTAATTCTTTTTCAGATTCTTCTAATTTAAGTTTAGCAGTATCAATATCTTCTTGCATTAACTGATACTTCGCTTCTTCAATAAATGGCATACCCCTAATATTTTAAGTTGATTTCTGCTACTAAAATACAAATCTTTTTTAATTACTCTTTCTTAAGGTAATGATAACTCCTTTAGAAGCAGGTGTATTACTTATTCGCGCCTTACTTTTTATAGGAACTAAAACATTAGCCTCCGGAAAATAAGTAGCTGTACATTGTTGAGGAATACTATAAGGAATAACCAAAAATTTTGTGGCTATTCTTTGTTCTCCTTCAAAATGACTGATTAAATCTACAGTGTCTAGTTTTGATAATCCTAAATTAGCCATGTCATTTGGATTCATAAACAGTACACGACGTTCATTTAAAACACCACGATAACGATCATTTAAGCCATAAATAGTGGTGTTGTATTGATCGTGAGTTCTGATAGTCATTAAAATAAACTGATCTTTTTCTAAAAAAATATCTGAAGGTTTATTTAGTGTGAAATTGGCTTTTCCGGTAGAAGTAGGAGAGAAGTCATTATCTCTGGCATTATTGGGTAGGTAAAATCCTCCTTTTATACGTACTCTTTTATTATAGCTGTCAAATCCGCTAATTGTAGCTTCAATTTTGTCTCTTATTAAATCATAATTTGAGGCTAACTCAGCCCAGTTAACTTTTGATGTGTGAAGAGTAGCTTCAGCTATACCGGCAACAATAGCAGGCTCACTTAATAAATGATCTGAGGCCGGATGTAAATTTCCTTTAGATTGGTGAACAACTCCCATTGAGTTTTCAACAGTAATAAATTGTTCTCCGGTTTTTTGAATATCTTTTTCTGATCTTCCTAAACAAGGAAGTATTAAAGCCTTTTTGCCATGTATTAAATGACTTCTATTAAGTTTAGTAGAAACATGGACTGTTAAATCGCAGTTTTGTAGTGCTTTAGCTGTATACTCGGTATCAGGAGTGGCAGAAATAAAATTACCGCCCATTCCTATAAATACTTTTGCTTTTTTAGCATGCATAGCTTCAATAGCTTCTACAACATCATATCCGTGTTTTCTTGGGGCCTCAAACCCAAATTCCTTTTCTAAAGACTGTAAAAAGTTTTCTTTAGGTTTTTCCCAAATACCCATAGTTCGATCACCTTGAACATTTGAATGACCACGAACGGGGCAGGTGCCTGCTCCTTGTTTTCCTATACTACCTTTTAAAAGTAATAAATTAACAACCTCTCTAATATTATCTACTCCGTTTTTGTGCTGTGTTAAGCCCATAGCCCAACAAATAATAATTTGATCATTATTAATAATAAGCTGTAGTGCTTTTTTTATCTCCGGAAGTGTGAGTCCTGTTTGAGGTAATAGTTCTTCAATTGTGTAGGTGTCTAAATTAGCTAAAAACTCATTAAGACCATGGGTTTTTTCATTGATGAATTGATGGTTAAAAACAGAATTAGGTTGTTCCAATTCTTTTTCTTTCATCAATTTCATAATAATTTTTAAAAGAGCTACATCGCCGTTTATTTTAACTTGTAAAAATAAATCGGTTAATTTTTGTCCGTTACCAAACCATTTAATAGGGTTTTGCGGATCAACATAATTCATTAAACCCACTTCAGGTAGAGGATTTATAGTAATAATTTTCCCTCCGTGATCTTTAGTTTCTCCTAATGCCGTTAACATTCTTGGGTGATTAGTCCCCGGGTTTTGTCCCATAACAATAACTAAATCGGCATGTTTAAAATCATCAAGAGTAACAGAACCTTTTCCAATCCCTAGAGTTTCAGATAATCCGGATCCGCTACTTTCATGGCACATATTAGAACAATCAGGAAGATTATTTGTTCCATATTGTCTAACAAATAACTGATATAAATAGGCTGCTTCATTGCTTGTTCTTCCTGAAGTATAGAATATAGCTTCATCCGGAGAACTTAGTTTATTAAGTTCTTCTCCAATTATACTAAAAGCATTTTCCCAAGAAGTTTCTTCATAATGAGTGCTGCCTTCATGTAAAATCATAGGATGTGTAATTCTTCCGCTTTTTCCTATTTCATAGTCAGACCATTCTGAAAGCTCTTCAATAGAATGTGTTGCAAAAAATATAGGGCTAACTCTGTTTTTTGTAGCTTCTTCCGCAACAGCTTTTGCCCCGTTTTCACAATATTCAGCTAAAAAGGCTCTTTTTTCATCAGGATCTGGCCAAGCACAACCAGGGCAATCAAAACCATAAGTTTGATTCAAGTTTTTAAGTAACTTAAAACTATTAGAAATTCCTGTTTCAGATATAACATGACTTAAAGCAGATTCAATAGCTTTAGTGCCAACGGCTTTATCCGGAACTTCGATTAATTGTATTCCTGTTAATTTTTCAGGAGGTTGTGCATGTATTTTTTTAGTACTCATAAGTAATATATTGTGGGTTTGAGTATATGGTCATTTTATTATTTCTGCTGAAACCAACTAGGCATATTCCAAATTCTTTAGCAAAATCTACGGCAAGTGAAGAGCAAGCAGATACGGCAATTATGATTGGTATTTTCGCAAAAAAAGCTTTAGTCACAATTTCATAAGAAACACGCCCGCTTACTAACATGATTTTTGCAAGGTTAAGTTCTTGTTTTAATAATAAACTTCCAATACATTTATCTACGGCGTTATGCCTACCTATATCTTCTTTACACGTTAATATGTTAGAATTAACATCAAATAGAGAACAAGCATGACTTCCTCCGGTAATTTTAAATGTAGTTTGAAAAGATACCATATAATCAAACATACGCTTAATGGAGTCGGAGGTAAGTTTTAATTGCGTTTTTAGTTGCGAACCGGAAACCTGTATATCGCTTATTTCTTTTTTTCCGCATATGCCGCAAGAAGAAACAGATAGTAACGTTCTTTTATTTAAATAACCTTTGCCAAGTGCTTTTTTATCAATAGTTATATTGATAACTGTATTATAATAGGTGTCATCTTCTATAGACTCTATAATAAAAGGTTGTTTCTTTCTATAAATGTCCTCTGCATATAAAAGACCACTAATTAACTCAACATCATTTCCCGGTGTACGCATAATAACTGTATAGGGTTGATTATTGATGTTTATTTGTAAAGGAGCTTCTATAACCAAGCTGTCTTCAATTTCAGAAGAGTTATGTGTAGAGACTTTTATAGATTGGTATGCTCTGGTTTGTTCCATAAAAAACAAAGATAGCTAATAAAAAAAATAAAAATAAAAATTGGTCTAGATTTAAAATAATTAACTTTAGCGCTTGTTTTATAAATAGACATAACTATTATTAGTAATGAAAAAGATTTATACCTTATATATTATTTTACTTAGCACAGTAGCTGTAGCACAAATAAAAGATTCTGTGCCTAGCTTTGCTGATGACTATTATTTAATAAAAGATGGAGACTCATTAATGATTCATCTTAATGAAGTATCTGTTTTGCCTAAACATAAGTTTAACTCTAATATAGACGTTCATTATTACTTTTGGTTTAGAAAAAAAGTTTTTAAAGCTTATCCCTATGCCATGTTAGCTTCAAAAAGGTTAGATAGTTTAAATGTTAGGATTTCTAAGATTAACTCCAAAAGAAAAAAAAGAGAATATATAAAACGAGTTCAAAAGTACTTAGAAGAAGAGTTAACGGATAGACTTAAAAAGTTAACGCGAACCGAAGGCCGTGTACTTTTAAAGTTAATACATAGACAAACAGGAAAAACGGCTTTTGATAATATAAAGGAATTAAGAAGTGGGTGGAAAGCCTTTTGGTACAATACAACCGCAAACTTATTTAAACTGTCATTGAAATCTGAATATGATCCTGAAAGTGTAAATGAAGATTATTTAATAGAAGATATTATACAAAGAGCCTTTATAGATGAATCATTAGTATTTCAAGAACCAAAACTTAAAAGAGATTACTTAGCTATACTCTCTAAAAAGAAAGGAAAAATAGATGTAGAAGAGTATAAAAAGATGTTTGCTAAACAGAAAAAAAAGAAATCTAAAAACTAGTTATATTTTTTTGATTTGTAAGTTATTGTTATTCATAGGTTTGGTTTTGTATTTAAAAATACTTTAAAAAAAGGTTAAAAAAAAGTTGTGGGGATTAAAAAGGGTTGTATATTAGCACCCGCTAACGGAAATAGCAACAGCGAAAAGAGGTTAGCAACGTTCATTAAAATAGGGTTATAAGATACGGTGAG
>NZ_JBOCUK010000054.1:0-14714 GCF_050606265.1 Tenacibaculum sp. TC6
ACAAAAAACCAGAGAAGCTAGCCTCTCTGGTTTAAATAATATTTTTTAAATCTGTCAACCTATTTTAGGACGACTCACTTTTTTAAAACTATTCTTTTAGCCTTCCTGATATAGATGATAATTGTATTTCCAATCGTTTTATTTCTCTTAACAAGGCATTTTTATCCATTTGCATCCAAGCAAAAACCTTTAACATACTAACCCCTAGTAAAAAAATAACAGCTCCGGCAGCCCATTTTATCATCTCTTTAGTTACCTCCGTTTTAAAAAACTGTACAACACAATAAATAAACAAAACAAAAAACACTAATGTTATTACATTCATTAACAACATAATCCATTTATTTTTTCCTTTAAACAAACCTCCAACCATTTGAAAAACATTTTGCTCATCTAGTTCTTCATAAAATTTTGCTTCCTCTTCAGACAATGTTTCTTTTATTAACTTGTCTATTTCTTCTATATCTCTCATACTATATAAGTTTTAATTATTTTTTTTAATCGCTCTCTGGCATGAAACAATCTTGATTTAGCTGTTCCTACCGATATATGTAACAGATCACTGATTTCTTTTAACGTATACTCTTGCACATAAAATAAGTTGACAACTACTTTTTGATTTTCAGGTAATTTTTTAAGTTCTCTACTTAAAATAACTTTATAATTTAAAATAGCTTCTTCCCTATTTTCTTCAACTTCTGTTTCTCCTCTATTCTCTGCGTATAACTTTTGAAGTTTTAGTACTCTACGTTGATCTGATCTCAGATAATCAATAGCTTTTCTTTTTACCAAACTTGTTGACCAACTTTTAAATTTTTCCGGTTCCTGTAAACTCGCCAGTTTATCTAAAATTACTTTCCAGCTTTCCTGAGCTATATCTTTGGCAACCTCTTTATCTTTCACGTAATAAAAAGCTAACCTACAAAATGGTACATGCCATTTTTTCACCAAAGCGGTTATTGCTTGTTTATTGCCATCAATACAAGCTAAAACCAAGTCTTTATCAGCTTTAAAATTATTTTTTTCCATGAGTAACTATATCCTATAGACGTTCAAAGATTTAAAAGGTTCATTTTAATTCTAAAAATAACAATTAATGTTTCTATCAATAGTTTCTTTAATCATATCTTTTCCTAATTTTGCAAACCATAAATTGTAAGAGTAATGCCAAGAAGAGAACGCAATAGATTTGTAAAAAGAGGAGAAATTATTGAGCTTTTAATAGAAGATTATGCCTTTGGAGGCAGAGGTGTTGGAAGAATTCGTTCAGACCAAGGCGAATTTGTTGTTTTTGTTCCGGATACTTTACCCGGACAATTAGTAAAAGCAAAAGTTGATAAATCAAAAAAGAATTATGCCGAGTGTAAACTTTTAGAAGTTATTGAAACCTCTAGTGATGAAATAGCCTCTCCATACCAAACTATTCCGGGAGCTCCGTATATTAAACTTCCTATTGAAAAACAACATGAATACAAGTACACCAGTACTATGACTTTGTTTAAAAAAATAGGAAAAGTTGAAAATATTGAAGAGTATTTTGATGAATTTGTGACCTCTCCTAACCTTTTCCACTATCGAAATAAAATGGTATATACTTTTTCTGCCATTGGATATGATAATGAAGCTAAAACAGATGTAGATGAGTTTACCTTAGGCTCTAAGAGAAGAGGTACTTGGTGGATTTCGGAAAATTTAGAGAAAGACAGTGGTATTTTTGATGCTGAGTTTGAAAACAATTTACATAAAATAAAACAATATTGTGAGGCAACCAACTTACCACCATGGCACCCGCCTAAAAGAGAAGGTTTCTTTAGATATTTAATGGTAAGAAAATCATACAAAACCAATCAATTATTATTTAATTTTGTAACAACTTCACATGATTTACCAAAATTTGATTTAAAAAAATTCAGCGCTTTTTTAGTAGAGCTTTTTGGTGACAGAGTAGCCGGACTTTTACATACCATTAACGATGAAGTTGGAGACAGAACAACGCCTACTGATGGAAACTTACGATTGATTTACGGTAGCGAAAAAATTGTGGAGCAATTACTTAACTTAAACTTTGAAATAAGTACTAAAAGCTTTTTTCAAACCAACCCTAAATCAGCTGAAAAACTATATAGCAAAGTAGTTGAATATGCCTTAGAGAAAAAAGAAGCCATAGATAATACCGTTGTAATGGACTTATTTTGCGGTACTGGTACCATAGGGCAAATTATTGCTTCTAAAGCACACAACACGCAAATTATAGGCGTAGATATTGTAGTGGCAGCTATAGAAGACGCTAAAAAAAATGCGAAAAGAAACAACATAGAAGGTGTAAAATTTTATGCTGCTGATGTAGGAAAATTTTTATACGAACATCCGGAATATAAAGGAAAGATAAGAACGATTATTCTTGACCCTGCACGCGCTGGAATAGCCCCGAAAACCCTTAAAAAAATCATAAATTTAAAGGCAGATCGAATGGTTTATGTATCTTGTAACCCGGCAACACAAGCACGTGATACTGAGGAATTAGTTAATGCAGGTTATCAAATTAAAAAAATTAGTTTGGTAGATCAGTTTCCGCACACATCACATATTGAAACCGTTGTGTTATTTGAAAAATAATGTTTACCATGAAAAAACAACTCTTCTTTTTACTATTAAGCATCGGTATATTTACCTCTTGTGAAAAAGACGATTTTTGTACACAAACTCCGGTAACTCCTAGTTTGGTATTGCGCTTTTATGATAAAGATGATCTTACTAAAACAAAAAGTGTTTCTAATCTGTCTATTATAGCTCAAAGTAAAACCGATAGTTTATACAGAAACCTGTCAACAGATTCAATTGCTATTCCGCTAAATAGTGCAGCCGGTGAAACAGTATATACTTTAAAAATGAATGATGCAGATGGCAAACAGGCTACCAACAAAATAGCAACGCTAACCATTAAATACAGCCCAAATGAAGATTATATATCAAGGTCATGTGGGTTTAGATATATTTTTAAAGATGTTACCTTAGAGGCTTCCTCACCTTCTTGGATAGATAGTTTATCTATCAGTCAAATTTCAGAAATAACCCATCAAAATCAAGCTCATGTACAAATATTTCATTAGCCTAAGTCTTGTTGTACTGTTTATTAATACTTCCTTTGCTCAAAACAAACCTAAAAAAACGGTAAAAAAAGATACTATAACCTACAAAACAGGCTATGGTATTCGTTTAGGAGCAGATATTAGTAAACCGGCACTTGCCTTGGTTGATAAAAGTTACAATGGTTTAGAACTCGTGGGTGATTATAGAATTTCAAAAAACTGGTACATCGCTACAGAATTGGGGTATGAAAAAGAAACTACCTATGAAGACTTTACCGTTTCTACGGCAAAAGGGAGCTTTATTAGATTAGGTGCTAATTACAACGCTTATCAAAATTGGTTAGACATGAATAACGAAATCTTTATTGGAGGTCGTTATGGTTTTGCTCTTTTTGACCATTCTTTAGATAGTTACACTCCTAATGTTACCAACGGAAACACCTCTCCCTATTTTCCGGCCCAAACAACAAAAACACCCATATCAGAAACCGGATTAACGGCACATTGGGCTGAAATTCAAATAGGAATAAAAGTAGAAACTTTTAAAAATTTATTTTTAGGCGCGGGGTTTTCTTATAAAATTATGATTAGTGTTGATGACCAAACCAATTTTAAAACCCTCTATACACCTGGTTTTAACAGGGTTTTTGAAAGTAGCACAGGTTTTGGTTTCTTTTACACCGTTTCTTATTTAATACCTTTTGTTAATAAGTAATTTTCTTCCATACGCTTGATTTCACTACCTTTACAACGTATTACATAAAACTTATTAACAATGAATAAAATCCCAAGCGTAAATTTAGAAGATTTTCTATCTGGAGATGAAACACGTAAACAAAAGTTCATCAATGAAATTGGAAACGCTTATGAAAATATAGGTTTTGTTGCTTTAAAAGGACATTTTTTAGACAATAAACTGGTAGATGATTTATATGCTGAAATAAAAAAATTCTTTGAATTACCTGTAGAAGTAAAACAAAAATATGAAATTCCGGGTATTGGTGGACAAAGAGGATATGTATCATTCGGAAAAGAATCTGCTAAAGGAAAAAAAGAAGGTGATTTAAAAGAATTCTGGCATTTCGGACAGTATGTAGAAAACAATCCGGAATTAGAAGCTGAATATCCTGCTAATGTTATTGTAGAAGAGTTACCAAACTTTAATGAAGTAGGTAAAAAAACCTATAAAATGTTAGAAAAAACAGCTCAATATGTTTTACGCTCATTAGCTTTACACTTAGGATTAGAAGAAACGTATTTTGATCAATACATTAAAAACGGAAATAGTATTTTACGCCCAATCCACTACCCTCCTATTACAGAAGAGCCTAAAGGAGCTGTTAGAGCTGCCGCTCATGGAGATATTAACTTAATAACTTTATTAATGGGAGCCCATGGTAAAGGGTTACAAGTACAAAACCATAAAGGAGAATGGATAGATGCTATTGCACAACCTGATGAATTAATGATTAATGTTGGAGATATGTTATCTCGTCACAGTAACAATAAATTAAAATCAACCATTCACCGTGTAGTAAATCCTCCTAAAGAATTATGGGGAACTTCAAGATACTCTATTCCATTTTTTATGCATCCTATTTCAGAAATGAAATTAGACGTTTTAGAAGAGTGTATTGATGCAGACAATCCAAAACAGTTTGAAGACATAACTGCGGGTGAATTTTTAAACGAACGTTTACGCGAATTAGGTTTAATTAAATAATATGGATTTACAATATCAATTAAAAAATCTTTTTCCTGATCATACTTTTGAAGAAAAACCGGTAGAAGAAAAACCGGATATCTGGCTTCAAGAAGAACCTATACTTTGCAAATATGAAAAACGCAAAGGAAAACCCATTACCATTATTGATGGTTATAATGGGGCAACCAACGATTTTAAAAAATTAGCCAAAGAAATTAAAACCAAACTTAGTGTTGGTGGAAGTTTTAAAGATGATAGCATTATTATACAAGGAGATTACAGAGATAAAATTATGGAAATCCTTAAAGAAAAAGGCTTTAATGTAAAAAGAGTTGGCGGTTAAAAAACAAAAATGCAGAGAAAAAATTTTCTCTGCATTTTTGTTTTTATAAATTTTGTTTTAATATTACATGGTGTTAAAACCCAATTAAATAGTAATAACAAAGAATAATTAGCGTTTACACTAATTAAGAAATTATCAATTATCCCCAATAATATGGCATCTTCAATATTACACATTACAAACGGAGACAGTACCACAGAAGTATTAAGTAAATTAAATTTTGACGGAGCAGTAATCACTTGGCGTGAAATGCTGTGCGAAGGAAAAACAACCATTGATGTTGGTAGTGAGACCTTCTGGAAAACAAGATTTGAATTCTTAAAAACTTCTTATAAAACAACTAAAAAAGCTTTTATAGATTACACTTTAAAAGAATATCGAAATCTTTGTAATCAAAAACAGCAAGATGAAATTGTTTTATGGTTTGAGTACGATTTATTCTGTCAAATTAATATGTTAGCTGTAATCAGCTGGCTAAAACGATACCGACAAGGAAGGAAAATTTCGTTGGTTTGCAGCGGAGAAATAGAAGGTAAAAAAGGCTTGTTCGGATTAAGTCAATTAACCGAAGAAGAATTAATTAATCAATACAATAACAGAGTTGTTTTAAGTCAAGATGATATTGAGTATGCAGACTATATATGGCAACTATATTGTTCTGATAGTCCGTTACGATTAGAAACCGTTCACAAATTCAACCCAATGTCACCTTTTGTTTATTTAGAAAAATCGATTAAGGCTCACTTACAACGATTCCCTTCTATGAAAAACGGGTTAAATAAACTGGAAAATCACCTTTTAGAACTTGCTAATCAGCAAAAATTTAACAGCCAAGAAGAACTGGTAAACGCTATTTTAAAAGACCAAGGAGTTTACGGATTTGGTGACGCTCAATACATTAACAAAATTCAACGATTAAAAAAGCTATTCTCTTCTTTTGATCCGGTAAAACTTAGTAAAACAGGTAAAAAGGTATTAGACAATCAACTTAATTTCTATGGGCAAATACGCTCTGATTTTTCGTATCTTGGCGGTTCTAAAAAATACAGCTACTTGTATATAGAAGATACTCAAAAGCTGTTAAAAATAACATCGTAAATGAATATACAACATTCTGAACTCATTTTAAATTCAGACGGAAGTATTTATCACTTAAATTTAAAACCTGAGCATATTGCAACCGATATAATTTTTGTTGGTGATCAGTACAGAGTAGATAAAGTAACAAAATATTTTGATTCTATTGAATTCACCACTCAAAAACGTGAATTTAAAACCACTACAGGCGTTTATAAAAATAAACGCCTTACTGTTATTTCAACAGGTATAGGACCCGATAATATTGATATTGTTCTAAATGAATTAGACGCTTTAGTGAATATTGATTTAGAAACCCGTCAGATAAAAAAAGAGCATACAGCACTTAATATTACCCGAATAGGAACTTCGGGTTCTTTACAGGCAGATATTCCGGTAGACAGCTTTCTTTTAAGCTCACATGCTATTGATTTAAACGGAATGTTGCACTCGTACCAAATAGATACTATTGCCAACCCGGAAATTGAAGAGGCTTTTATTAAACATACTCAATGGAGTTCTAAAAAAGCATATCCGTTAGTTATTGAAAATGGTAAAGATTTAGAAAAAAAATTAACTTCAGACCTTGTTTATACAGGAATTACTGCAACAGCCGGAGGATTTTACGGTCCGCAAGGAAGAGTACTAAGACTAGGCTTACAAGATCCGGATTTGAACAGAAAAATTGATAGTTTTAGCCACAACCACCATAGAATTACCAATTTAGAAATGGAAACCTCTGCTATTTACGGATTAGCCAAATTACTAGGTCATAATGCAGTTTCTATGAATGCTATTATAGCTAACAGAGCTAACGGCACTTTCAGTAATGATCCCGGTAAAACGGTAAAAGAATTAATCATCTACACATTAAATAAATTAGTTGAATAAATGCTTAATTTAAAAGTAGGTGGTGTCCCGGAGCATTTTAATTATCCGTGGTACATTACGCTAAAAAATAAAGAATACACCAAACACAACATCAATCTTCGTTGGAAAGATTTTCCAGGAGGCACAGGAGCCATGTCTAAAGCACTTCGTTCAGGAGAAATAGATATAGCTATCGTACTTACTGAAGGAATTATTAAAGATATTATTGACGGAAACCCTTCAAGAATAACACAAACCTTTGTTAAAAGTCCATTAATATGGGGAATTCACGTAAGTGCTAAATCGAACTTTAATAGCGTAGAAGATTTAGAAAACGCTACGGTTGCAATCAGCAGGTTTGGTTCCGGATCACATTTAATGGCTATTGTTAATGCTCATAATAACGGATGGGATATAGACAAGCTTCAATTTAAAGTAGTAGGTGATTTACAAGGAGGTATCGATGCTCTAACCAATGGAGATGCCGATTACTTTATGTGGGAACATTTTACTACTAAACCCTTGGTAGATAATGGCACTTTTAGACGTGTGGGTGACTGCCCTACACCATGGCCTTGCTTTGTAATAGCTGTTAGAAATGAAATACTGGAAAACCATTTAAAAGAGGTAAAAACAGTATTAGATATTATTAATGACTGTACCAAAGACTTTAAAAGTATAAAAGATATAGACCAAACACTTTCAACCAGATACGAGCAGCAGTTAGAAGACATAAGAGAATGGTTGTCTTTAACCGTATGGAATGACGGAACACCGGTAACGGAAGAATTAATTTTAGACATACAAAATAAAATGATGTCTTTCAACGTTATTGAAAAAGCGGAAGAAGCTGGTAAATTAATTAAAAATATGTATATTTGATTCCTTTAAAATATTAAAAATGAAAAAAGTAGTATTTATTGCAATTTGTATAGTTAGTTTATTAGGTTTATCTTCTTGTGGTAGCACAAGCCCTTGCGGGTTAGCTAAAGCTAAGCAAACAAAACAAAATTCGCATCAACAAGAGGTATTAGTTGCTGAGGCAACTGCCGAATAAGTTGATTTCTTTATTCAAATTCAATAAATCCGCTCTTTTTGGCGGATTTTTTTGCTTATATAATGTTGATGATGTATTAATTCTTCTTCTTCAACATAGGCACGAAACGGAAGTCCCCTAACTCATGCTTTTCAAATTCTAAAGGAGATTTTCTAATAAACAAGGTCATAACTTGCTCACCATCTCCAACAGGAATTAACAGTTTACCTCCTACTTTTAGCTGTGCTAATAAAGGTTTCGGTACAAAAGGAGCACCTGCAGTTACAATAACTTTATCAAAAGGAGCTTCATCAGGTAACCCCTTATATCCATCTCCAAAAACAAAACGCTTAGGTCTGTACCCTAACTTAGGCAAAAACATAGATGTTTTTTTAAACAATTCGTGTTGACGCTCTATAGTGTACACTTCGGCTTTAAGCTCTAATAAAACAGCCGTTTGATAACCTGATCCGGTACCTATCTCTAAAATTTTCTCCCCCTCTTCTACCTCTAAAACCTGCGATTGAAAAGCTACAGTGTAGGGATGTGAAATGGTTTGATCTGCCGCTATAGGAAATGCTTTATCCTGATAGGCATGTGCCTCAAAACTACTATCAATAAACAAGTGTCTCGGAATTTTTCGTACGGCATCTAATACATTTGCATCTGTAATTCCCTTCTCTTGTAAAGTAGTTGCTAATTGATTTCTAAGTCCTTGGTGTTTGGTAGTGTCTCTCACGAATTAGCTAATTTCGATGCGCCAAAAATAGCAATAAATATGTTTAAAAGTGTATCTTTGTTAGCGTTGATTTTTCACAAAATTACTAAGTAGATACTAACAATTTCATTACTAGAATACAAGACGCGTATAAAACCGTTTACAGTACTTCTGTGTATTTTGGTAATAAAAAATAAGGTAAACATGTTAAAAGCCGGAGTTTTAGGAGCAGGACATTTAGGAAAAATACACCTGCGTTTATTACAACAATCAGAAAAATACGAACTAGTTGGTTTTTTTGATCCTCATACTGAAAATGCTCAAAAAGTAGCCCAAGAGTTTGGATATACATTATTTAATTCTGTTGATGAACTTATTGATGCTGTAGATGTTGTAGATATTGTAACCCCAACACTTTCTCATTTTGAATGTGCTAAAAAAGCCATTGAAAAAGGAAAACATATATTTATTGAAAAACCTATTGCTAATACCGTACAAGAAGCAGAAGCTATCAGAACACTAGCTAGCCAAAACCATGTGATTGGTCAGGTAGGCCATGTAGAACGTTTTAACCCGGCCTTTACAGCCGTAAAAGACATGATTGAAGCTCCTATGTTTATTGAAACTCACAGATTAGCTGAATTTAATCCGAGAGGTACCGATGTTCCTGTAGTATTGGATTTAATGATTCATGATATTGATATTATACTTTCGGTAGTAAATTCAAAAGTAAAAAATGTGTACGCCAGTGGTGTATCGGTTATTTCAGAAACACCGGATATTGCCAATGCCCGAATTGAATTTGAAAACGGTTGTGTTGCTAACTTAACTTCAAGTAGAATTTCAATGAAAAACATGCGTAAATCCAGATTCTTTCAAAAAGACGCTTACATTTCTGTAGACTTCTTAGAAAAGAAAGCTGAAGTAGTAAAAATGAAAGATGTTCCTAAGCATCCGGAAGAATTTGCTATGATTTTACAAAATGCAGAAGGTATTAAAAAACAAATTTATTTTGACAATCCTAAAATAGTAGAAAACAACGCTATTTTAGATGAATTAGAAACTTTTGCTTATGCTATTAACAACCGTACCACACCTATCGTATCCTTACGTCAAGGTACTGAGGCTTTACGTATAGCACAAAAAGTAATTAGTTGCTTTTAATCTTTTTTAACGAACAACAACAAACAAAACATAAAAATATAATAAACTAAAAAACATGAAAAATATAGCTGTAATTGGAGCCGGAACCATGGGAAATGGAATTGCACACACCTTTGCGCAATTTGGATACAACGTTCATTTAATTGATATTTCTCAGGCGGCTTTAGATAAAGGTTTAGCAACCATTACTAAGAATTTAGACCGAATGATTGCTAGAGAAAAAATTACAGAAGATGATAAAAACAATACCTTAAGTAACATTACCACATTTACCGACTTAAAAGAAGGGGTACAAAATGTAGAATTAGTAGTGGAGGCAGCTACTGAAAATGTAAATTTAAAACTGAAAATTTTTAAAGATTTAGATGAATTCAGTGCTGAGAATGCCATTTTAGCTACTAACACCTCTTCTATTTCAATTACTCAAATTGCTGCGGTTACTAACAGACCTGAAAAAGTAATTGGTATGCACTTTATGAATCCGGTACCCATTATGAAACTGGTTGAAATTATCAGAGGATACAACACTACAGATGAAGTTATGGAAACCATTGTTGATTTAACTAAAAAAATTAACAAAGTTCCTGTAGAAGTAAATGATTATCCTGGTTTTGTTGCTAACCGTATTTTAATGCCAATGATTAATGAGTCTATTGAAACCTTATACAACGGTGTAGCCGGTGTTGCAGAAATAGACACCGTTATGAAATTAGGGATGGCGCATCCAATGGGACCTTTACAATTGGCAGATTTTATTGGTTTAGATGTATGCTTATCTATTTTAAACGTAATGTACGACGGGTTTAAAAATCCAAAATACGCTCCGTGTCCGTTATTAGTTAACATGGTAATGGCCGGTAAATTGGGCGTAAAGTCAGGTGAAGGTTTCTACGATTACAGCGAAAGTAAAAAAGCTGAAAAAGTAGCTAACATGTTCTCTTAATTAAATACATACCTTAATGATTGCTGAAAGATTACAAGCGTTAAGAAATTATATGGCATCTAAAAATTTAGATGCCTTTATTATACCTTCTACAGACCCGCATCAGTCAGAATACGTAGCTGATTACTGGAAACTTCGTGAATACTTTTCAGGCTTTACAGGATCTGCCGGTACTTTGATTGTTACTCAAAACATCGCCGGTTTATGGACCGATTCTCGTTACTTCTTACAATTTGAAGACGAGTGTAAACACACCGAAGTTCAACTCTGTAAACAATCCATACCACATGCACCGGAACACGTGGCGTGGCTATGTGATTTATTAAATGAAAATGCTGTTATTGGTGTTGACTACCGTCAATTTTCAAAATCGCAAATAGATTATATCCTAAGTCATACAACCCAAAAACAGATTCAGCTACAAAATGAACCTCATTTTGCTAAAGATATTTGGATTGACAGACCTGAGCTACCCAATTTTGCTATTGATGTTCATCCGTTAGAGTTTTCAGGAGAAACTACCGCTTCTAAACTTGCTAAAGTACAAGCTGCCATAGAAAAACATCAAGCTGATTATTATTTATTTTCAGCCCTGGATGAAATTGCTTGGTTATTCAATATCCGTTCGCGTGATGTAGATTATACACCTTTAGTTACTGCTTATGCTTTGGTAGGTAAAGAACAGTCATTTCTATTCTGTAATACACAGCGTTTTTCTGAAAGTAGTATCGCTGCTTTTAAGCAACTAAACATTACGATTACTGAGTATGACGCTATTGCCACGCTTTTACCTGGGTTAAGCCGTCAACAAAAAATCATAACTGATGCCGCTAGTTTAAACTATGCTTGTTTTGAAGCTGTTGAGGGACAATTTATGTTCCAAAACTCATTGGTAAAAGAGCTGAAAGCCATCAAAAATGCGGTTGAAATTGAAGGGGCTAAAAATTGTATGCGTAAAGACGGTGTTGCACTAACAAAATTCTTCATCTGGTTAGAACAAGAATTAGAAAAACGCACCATTTCCGAATATGAAATTGGCAGAAAACTAGATAGTTTCAGACAACAACAAGAATACTATACCGGCGAATCATTTGCAGCTATTGTAGGCTATAAAGGTAACGGAGCTATTATTCATTACACAGCACCTGAAGTAAATTCTTCTATGGTTCATAAAGAAGGTATTTTATTAATAGACAGTGGCGCACAATATAAAGATGGCACTACAGATATTACCCGCACAATTTGGTTGGGTGGTATTCCTTCAACAAAAATTAAAACCGCTTATACCGGTGTTTTAAAAGGCTATATTGAGTTAGAACAGTTACAATTTCCTCAAGGAACAACCGGAGCGCAAATAGATGCTTTTGCCCGTGTACACCTATGGAAAAACGGATTGAACTTTCCGCATGGAACCGGACATGGTATTGGGAGTTTTGGTATGGTACATGAGCCTGCACAAGGGTTTGCTATCGGACCTACTACCGTTCGTGGAACGACCCCTCATTTAGCTAACCAACTCACCACTATAGAGCCGGGGTGCTACGTGCCTCATCAATTTGGTATCAGAACCGAAAATATTGTACTTTCTAAAGTGGTGAATGAAACTGATTTTGGTACCTTTTTAGGATTTGAAGCTTTAACCTTATGTTATATTGATACGCAGTTATTAGCTGTAGAAATGTTAACTGCTTCTGAAATTGGTTGGATAAACCAATACCATAAATTAGTTGTTGAAAAACTGTCTCCTTTTTTAAATACTGAAGAAAACAAATGGTTACAACAGAAATGTAAAGCCATTTAACAAATACAGGAGACTATAAATTATAGTCTCCTTATTTTTTTCAATACTAGTTAATATAAGACGCGTACTCCTCTATTTTTTGCTGCAAACGCTGATGTAAGTATTCGTTTTTATTACGTAGTCCTTCTGCTATAAGCATAGCTTCTTCTCTATATTTTATAATTTTATCAGTATTCCAATGTGATGGTGGCTCTTGTAAATTGGTAATTCTATCAGCCAATTTTACCATGCCTACTTCTTTAGACAGGGCATTAATTCGGTTCAAGCTATCTAACATTCCTTCTCTTTTAGAGGGAAGTTCTTTGTTTTTTGTCAAAGCTTGTACCCCCATAGCTACCTCTGCTCCAAATGTAGTATAAAGTTCATCAAAAGTGGTCGCAGTATCTTCTAACGTATCATGTAAAATAGCCATTTGTACGGCTAATGCTACATCAAATGACGGTTTGTTTGTGTATGCTAATAAAATTTCCATAGCCACATTAGAAATATGAAGCAGATAATTAGCTTGAGTTCCCGGTACTTTTTGATGGCTATGTTTTTCTCCTGCAAACTTCATAGCTTTTTGATAGACTTCTTGTATCATATTGTTTTTAGTTTTTTCTTCATCGTTATGATATTGTTTTTTGTTCAATACTACTCTATTCTTCTTTAATATTGAACTGTTTTTTTGTACACCGGATTACTTATTTCTAAATTTCGGTGTACAGTATATGTACACCCATTTTAAATTTTTTCTTTTTTGGTGTACAGTATGTGTACACCGTTTACCAAAAAAAATAGTTTTGGTGTACAAAAATAATACTCCCACTTGTTTTTATATACCCTAAAGTATGTTTTAACAACAACGTTTTATGTCATTACCTATTAAAATGCTCCTGCATGGTGCAGGAAGAATTTTGAGCACTTTTAATGGAGAGTATTCAATAAAGTGTGTCAATTTTTATATTTCTAACACTCACTTTAATCATAAAACTAACTACAGTAATAATCTAAATAACCAGCTTTACGGAATCCCGTAAGAAAAACAAATGAGTAGTAGCTAGATTAGCTGACGCATAAATAAACATAACAATACAACCATAACATAATACTATTAAAATGGTTGTATAACAATGTGTTTTATGTGTATATAGATAAGTTGTAAGTAATGAAAAATACGCTCCTGAAAAAGAATCCTATCAGTCAGAAGGTGAACAAGCTTTGGTTTCACTTGTCTTTAAAGACCTGAAAACTACTGGAAGTTTACTTGAATTTTCAAGGGTATTAAATAGATGGAATAGAACTCTATTAATCTATCACACATTATTAAAACCTGAACCACCTAAAGAAATAGCTTTAGAAGAAATCCAAAACGGTTCTATTGATGTCATTTTCAATATTGATTTTGATATCGCAATTGACCTAACTGAATTAATAAAAACAGGATTAAAAGTTTATGGAGCGTATCTTCTTTATAAGTCTGAAAAAGCTAGAGAGATTATTGATTCCTATATGGGTAATAAGAAGCTCATAAAAATGGAACAAGAAAGAGAAACTTTAATGCTTGATAATATAAAAGATTCAATTAAAGAAAAAACAATAGAGCAGCATAAAGAGAAATTGAACCAAGGACTGAAAATTGATAACGTTGACATCGATAAAAAGGCAGATGAAATAAGTTCAGTTTTAACTGATCATATAAAAGGTAATGAATTAAAACTTCTTACACCTCCTATTCCAAAAAACGAAAAAGATGAAGAAAATGAAAAAGATATTTCAACTGAATTGAGGAAAGAAACAAGTATTGTTCGTGAGAGATTTAAAAAGCTAAATACTAAAGAAAAGCAATTGCTTCTTGATAAGTATACAATTAAAGATGAGGAAGAAGATAAAAAAGGAAAATAACACTACCTACAACAAAGAACTGAGGTAAAAAACAAGTAAATTTTATACTTTTTTAAACCAAAGTACTTTTATAATTTACATCAT
>NZ_JBOCUK010000055.1:0-14321 GCF_050606265.1 Tenacibaculum sp. TC6
GGAGTTATTGATTCAAATGATACAGGATTCTTAGATGCAAATGGAGATGGAATGGCAGATGGTGTGGTAGATGCACCAGATACTGATGGAGATAGTGTTCCAGATTATTTAGATCTAGACAGTGATAATGATGGAATTTCAGATTTGGTAGAAGGCGGAACAAATAGTAACTTAGACAGTAATAATGATGGAATTATTGATGATCAAACTGACAGCGATGGAGATGGTATTGCTGATGTAGTTGACCCTGATAATGGGGGTACACCTGCTGATATACCCGATACTGATGGAGACGGAGCTCCTGATTATTTAGATTTGGATAGTGATGGAGATGGTGTTTCAGATTTGATTGAAGGAGGTAGTGACAGTGGACTTGATAGTGATGGAGATGGAATGTTAGATGATACTACTGATACAGACAATGACGGAATGGCTGATGTAGTTGACCCTGATAATGGGGGTACACCTGCTGATATACCAGATACAGATAATGATGGAAATCCGGATTATAAAGATATAGATGATGATGGAGATGGAATTTTAACATCAGAAGAAGATTTAGATGGAGATGGGGATCCTACAAATGATGATACTGATAACGATGGTATTCCAAACTATTTAGATGTGGATGATGATGGAGATGGTATAAATACAATTGACGAACAAGCTGATAATAATGGAGATGGAATTCCTGATGACGCAGTTGATACTGATGAAGATGGTATACCAGATTATTTAGATCCTGACACATTAGAATGTTTAACAATTTATAACGAATTTACACCGAATGCAGACGGAGATAATGATACCTTTGTAATTTCATGTATAACTGAAGAAAAGTATAAAAACAATCGTTTGGAAATTTTTAATAGATGGGGTAATTTAGTATATAGTAAAGATCGATATGATAATAGCTGGGACGGAACTTCTAACGGACGAGTAAATATAAAAGTAGATGATAAGTTACCTTCAGGAACCTATTATTATGTATTAGATTTAGGAGACGGTAGCAAACCAAAAGTAGGTTGGATATATATTAACAGAGATTAAAAAATAGAGAGAGATGAATAAAATCATGCAGAGTATAATTATACTGAGCGTAATGCTGGGGGCTACATTATTGTTTAGCCAACAAGATCCGCAATATACTCAGTATATGTTCAACACTATGAGTGTTAACCCGGCATATGTTGGTTCTAAAGGTCATGGAGTAATTAATCTTTTAGCTCGTACACAATGGGTAGGAGTTGACGGAGCTCCGGATACTCAAACATTAAGCTATGATACACCTTTAGGATATAGCGGTGTTGGGTTAGGATTTAATCTGGTTAACGATGCTATTGGACCATCTACCGAAACTTATTTGGATGCGAACGTATCTTATACAATTCGTACCAATGAAGAAGGTAACTTAGCTTTTGGAATGAAATTGGGAGGGCGATTTTTTAATGTTGATTGGACAAAAGGAATTTATAAAGATAAAGCCGATAATCAATTATCCGTCCCGATAAATAAATTTTTACCCACTATTGGAGCAGGAGTTTATTATTATACTGATAATTGGTATGTAGGATTAGCTGTTCCAAACATATTAAGAACAGATCATTATGATGATGTTCAGGGAGGAGGAACAGTAGCTACCGAACGTATGCATTATTTTTTAATTGCAGGGTATGTGTTTGATTTAAATGAGAACATTAAATTTAAGCCAGCCCTTTTAACCAAAATAGTTAGCGGGGCTCCATTATCATTAGATATATCTGCAAACTTTTTATTTCATGAAAAGTTTAGAGCAGGTTTAGCATGGAGATGGGGAGACTCAGTTAGTGGTTTGTTAGGTTTTCAAGTAAGCAGATCATTGCAGATAGGTTATGCGTATGATTTAACTACTTCGAATTATAGTAATTATAATTCCGGAACGCATGAAGTTATGCTGCGATATGAGATTTTTAAATCACAAACAATGAAATCGCCAAGATTCTTTTAACTATGATGAAAGAAATAAATATGAAACATATCATTGTTATATTAGTTTTAAGTATTACAACTGTAAGTTTTGGGCAACGTAAATATGCTGCAGACAGATATTTTAAAGAATATGCTTACAGTAAATCAGCAGAATTATATCAAAGTTTATATGATAAAGGAGATAAATCATATGTAGTGCTAAGTAGATTAGCCGATTCGTATTACTATACAGCACAGTTTACAAAGGCAGAAAAATCGTATTCAGATTTAATGAAACAGTATGCCGGTATTGCTTCTCCGGAACATATTTTTAGATACGCACAAGTATTAAAAAGTAACGGAAAAGTTTTAGAGTCAGATAAATGGATGCTTAAGTTAAAAGGAGTTAAAAGGTCAGATAGTAGAGCATTGGCATTAGAAGCAAATAAAAATTATTTTGTAGAATATACAAATAGACCCAAAACATATGTAAACATCCATAATTTATCAATAAATACAACCTATTCTGATTTTGGAGGATTTATTCACGGACAAGATTTTTATTTCTCATCAACCCGTCCTGATGCAGAGAATAAAAAATTATATCAATGGAATAATCAACCCTATTTAAATATCTACAAATCTCAACAACATCGATTAGAAGAAGGAAAAGCACTAGATGTGGATTCAGCTGAAAAAGTAACTTCATTAAGTAGTAAGTACCATGAATCTAATTTAATTATCACAAAAAATGGAAGTACAGCATACTTCACAAGAGATAATTATGATGGAGATAAATTAGGAGAAGACAAACAACACACAACGCACTTAAAAATATATAAAGCCAAAAAAATGTATAATAATACATGGGGTAATATAGAAGAATTATCATTTAATAGTAATGAATATTCTACAGGACACCCGGCTTTAAGTAGCGATGAAAAAACAATGTATTTTGTTTCAGATATGCCAGGAGGACAAGGAGAAACTGATATCTATCAAGTAGCAATTAATGATGACGGAACTTTTGGAGTACCTAAAAATTTAGGAGATGTAATTAATACAGAAGGAAGAGAAATGTTTCCTTATATAGGTTCAGATGATAGACTGTATTTTTCTTCTGATGGGCATTTAGGATTAGGTGCTTTAGATATTTTTGAATCTAAAATTGAAAACAATCAATTTGGTAAGCCTGTAAACTTAGGAGCTCCTGTAAATGGACCGTTAGATGATTTTAGCTTTGTAATAAACGAATCAAGAAGTGCCGGATATTTTTCTTCTAACAGAAAAGGAGGAAAAGGAGATGATGATATCTACAGTTTTACCATTTACCACTGCAAAGAAATAATTAGTGGAGTTGTAAGAGAATTAAAAACAGGAAATCCTATAGAAGGTGTAGAAGTAAGATTGTTAGATACAGAAGGAACTCCTGTATCAGAACAAAAAACACAACCTGATGGTTCATACCAATTTACAGACATAAATTGTGAAAAACAATTTGTAGTAGTTGCTTCAAAAGAAGATTATAAATCAGGTCAAAAAGAACAAAATACACTAGATATTAATAAAAAAGTACTACAAACAGATATAAACCTTGAGTCATTAATTGTAGAAGATCAAATAGTGATTAATCCAATATATTTCGATTTTGATTTATATAATATCAGAGAAGATGCTGAGTATGAACTAGAACATATAGTAAGCGTAATGAAAAATCATCCGGATATGGTTATTAAAATAGAATCGTATACAGATAGTAGAGGAACAAAAGAATACAATAGAGAATTATCAGATAAAAGAGCAAAATCAACCAGAGACTATATTATTTCAAGAGGAATTGCACCGGAGCGAATAGAAAGTGCTATAGGATATGGAGAAGATAAATTATTAAATAAATGTAAAGATGGTGTTGAGTGTTCTGAAGAAGAACACCAACAAAACAGACGCTCGTATTTCTACATTATAAATAAAGAAAACAATATTCCCTCTAACGAGTAGTCAGAAATAACATAAAAAAACGAATAAAAAACACTTCTTTTTAGAAGTGTTTTTTTATGTGTCAAACACTACAATTACAAGAAAATACGTAATTTCGCACATTCAATAAATATAATGACAAAAAATGAGTAAGAAGTTTACTGAATACAAAGGATTGGATTTACCAAAAGTAGCAGAAGAAATATTAAACTATTGGGAAGAAAACAACATCTTTGAAAAAAGTATTACTAGCCGTGAAGGAAATAAACCATTTGTGTTTTTTGAAGGGCCACCTTCAGCAAATGGGCTACCAGGAATTCACCACGTAATGGCACGCTCTATTAAAGATATTTTTTGTCGATACAAAACTCAGAAAGGATATCAGGTTAAGCGTAAAGCAGGATGGGATACGCACGGACTTCCAATTGAGTTAGGAGTTGAAAAAGAATTAGGAATAACCAAAGAAGATATAGGAACAAAAATTACTGTTGAAGAATACAACATAGCTTGTAAGAAAGCAGTAATGAGATATACAGGTATTTGGAATGATTTAACTCAAAAAATGGGATATTGGGTTGATATGGAAAATCCATACATAACCTATAAGCCTAAATACATGGAATCGGTTTGGTGGTTGTTAAAGCAAATTTATGATAAAGATTTGTTGTACAAAGGATATACTATCCAACCCTATTCACCTAAAGCAGGTACAGGATTAAGCTCACATGAGTTAAACCAACCGGGAACATATCAAGATGTTACAGATACTACCATTGTAGCACAATTCAAAGCAATAAAAGAAACCGTACCTGAATTTTTACAAGTAGAAGGAGATGTTCACTTTTTAGCATGGACAACCACTCCTTGGACTTTACCTAGTAACACAGCGTTAACAGTTGGGCCAAAGATTGACTATGTACTGGTAAAAACATTTAACCAATATACATTTGAACCAATTCAAGTTATCTTGGCAAAAAACTTAGTAGCAAAGCAATTTGCAGGTAAGAAATTCAATAAAGTTGAAGATGAAGCTGAATTACTTGGTTACACACAAGAAGAAAAGCAAATACCATACTTTGTAGTAAAAGATTTTATAGGTAAAGACTTAGTAGGAATTCGTTACGAACAATTATTAAATTACGCATTACCTTACCAAAATCCGGAAAATGCATTTAGAGTAATCTCAGGAGATTTCGTAACTACTGAAGATGGTACAGGTATTGTGCATACAGCGCCAACCTTTGGGGCAGATGATGCTTTGGTGGCTAAACAAGCTACACCCGAAGTACCGCCAATGTTAGTATTAGATGAAAATGAAAATCCGGTTCCGTTAGTAGATTTACAAGGTAAATTCAGACCTGAATTAGGAGAATTGGCCGGAAAATATGTGAAGAATGAATACTACACAGATGGAGAAGCACCTGAAAAATCGGTTGATGTAGAATTAGCAATAAAACTAAAAATAGAAAATAAAGCCTTTAAGGTAGAGAAATATGTACACAGTTACCCTAACTGTTGGCGTACAGATAAACCTATCTTATACTATCCGTTAGATTCTTGGTTTATTAAAGTAACTGAGATTAAAGATAGAATGTTTGATTTAAACGAAACCATTAACTGGAAACCTAAATCAACAGGAGAAGGGCGTTTTGGAAATTGGTTAAAAAATGCAAACGATTGGAATTTATCACGCTCACGTTTTTGGGGAATTCCATTACCAATTTGGCGCACGGAAGACGGTACAGAACAAATATGTATAGGTTCTGTAGCTGAATTAAAAGCAGCAATGCAAAAATCAATAGAGGCAGGAAATATGTCAGAAGATATTTTTGCAGACTTTGTTGTTGGTAATATGTCAGAAGAAAACTACGATAAAATCGATTTACATAAAAATGTAGTAGATAGAATTGTATTAACGTCTTCTGTAGGTAAACCAATGTACAGAGAAAGTGATTTGATTGATGTTTGGTTTGATTCGGGAGCAATGCCGTATGCACAATGGCATTATCCGTTTGAAAACAAAGAATTAATAGATAATAAAGAAAGTTATCCGGCTAATTTTATTGCTGAAGGTGTTGACCAAACACGTGGATGGTTTTATACATTACATGCTATCGGAACTATGGTGTTTGACTCTGTAGCCTATAAAAATGTAGTGTCTAACGGATTGGTGCTTGATAAAAACGGACAAAAAATGTCTAAGCGTTTAGGAAATGCGGTAGATCCGTTTGAAACATTAGCTGCTTTTGGTCCGGATGCAACACGTTGGTATATGATTTCTAATGCCAACCCATGGGATAACTTAAAATTTGATATTGCAGGAATAGAAGAAGTAAAGCGTAAATTCTTCGGAACGTTATACAATACCTATTCATTCTTCGCGTTATATGCAAATATTGATGATTTTTCATACAGTGAAGCTGAAATTCCATTAAATGAAAGACCTGAAATTGACCGTTGGATTTTATCTGAATTAAATACATTAATTAAAAAAGTTGATGAATTTTATGCAGACTATGAGCCAACCAAAGCTACCAGAGCTATTTCGGATTTTGTACAAGATCATTTAAGTAACTGGTATGTACGTTTGTGTAGAAGACGTTTTTGGAAAGGTGAATATGCACAAGATAAAATATCAGCATATCAAACATTATATACCTGTATGTTAACTGTTGCTAAATTAGGATCTCCGGTAGCACCGTTTTTTATGGATCAGTTATATAAAGATTTAACGAAAGCGACAGGAATAGAAAATTATGAAAGTGTTCATATAGCTAATTTCCCGGTATATGACGAATCTTTTGTAGATAAATCATTGGAAAGAAAAATGGAGAATGCACAAACCATATCTTCTTTAGTATTATCGTTAAGAGCTAAAGAAAAAATAAAGGTGCGTCAACCATTGCAAAAAATAATGATTCCGGTGTTAGATAATACACAAAAGGAAGAAATTTTAGCAGTTGCAGATTTAATTAAATCAGAAGTAAATGTTAAAGAAATAGAATTATTAGACGACGCTTCAGGTATCTTAGTAAAACAAATTAAACCTAATTTTAAAGCATTAGGGCCGAAATTTGGAAAGGATATGAAGTTGATAGCTAATAAGATACAAGAGTTTTCTCAAAGTGATATAGCAATTCTTGAAAAAGAAGGAAGCATAGATGTTGTAGTTAATGAGAAAATGATTAAATTGGAAACCGTTGATGTTGAGATTTCATCAAAAGATATTGAAGGCTGGTTAGTAGCAAATGCTGAAGGATTAACAGTTGCTTTAGATGTTACCATTACTGATGATTTACGTAAAGAAGGTGTAGCCAGAGAGCTTATAAATAGAATACAAAATGCACGTAAAGATTCTGGATTAGAAGTTACAGATAGAATAAAGTTAACCTTTTTAAACTTTGCAGATTTACAAGAGTCAGTATTAGCAAATGAGTCTTATATCAAAACAGAAACATTAACTAATGATTTGGTTTTTGTTGATGCTTTAGAAAGTGGTATAGAAATTGAATTTGATGCCATAAAAAGTAAAATGTTAATTGAAAAAATATAGCATTATGGATGACGTTAAAGTAAGATATTCAGATAGTGATTTACAGGAGTTTAGAACTATCATTTTAGAAAAAATGAAGAGTGCAGAGGAGGATTTAAAGTTATTGAGAGACTCTTATAAAAATGGATCAGATAACGGAACAGACGATACTTCACCAACATTTAAATCGTTTGAAGAAGGTACTGATACTATGGCTAAAGAAGCAAATATGCAATTAGCAATAAGACAAGAAAAGTTCATACGTGATTTAAAAAATGCTTTAATTCGTATTGAAAATAAAACCTATGGTATCTGTAGAGTTACCGGTAAATTAATTCAAAAGGAGCGATTAAAATTAGTACCACATGCTACATTAAGTATTGAAGCTAAACGTAAGCAGTAGTAAGAATTTTAAAAATAGTTAACCAATATAATAATAAATAGGACTCCTGTGTGAGTCCTTTTTTTGTATATGAAAATTAAAATTGTATCTGTTTTACTGTTTCTAAGTACCATTGTTACTTCTCAAGAAAAGCTAACACAAAAAACAATTATAACATCAAATATAATTGAGTTAGAAGCATTGGGGCTTGATACCGTTACTATTGAAAACTCAAAAGATGAAAGCTTAGAAGTAATTTTGGTAGATAAAAACCCAAATTCACATACTATTTTAATGGATGATAATGAATCTCTTACAAAGGTTAAATTCAAACTCGATTTTAATTTCAAGAATGATGTTTTCAGAAAATATATAACAGAGAGATTGGAAAGAGCAGAAGTTCTACTAAAAGTACCTAAAAATAAAACGTTAGTTATATACGGAGAAACAGTAGGCATTAACTCAAAAGGATATAAAGGAAATATAGATATTTTTATTGATAGAGGAAATGTTAATCTTAATGAGGTAAAAGGCAATGTTCAAGTTAAGTTGTTTATTGGTAATGTAAGTGCTTCACTTAACAATAATACCAATATAGATATTGAATCAAAAAAGGGAGCTATTTATATTAATGATAAGAAGGTAGATAGCTTAGAGTATCCTAAAAAAGAAAAAGCACTATATACTTTTCAGGTAAACTCAATTAAAGCGAATGTAAGGGTGAAAGTTTTATAAGACATTTTTTATGTTAATAGGCTTATTGTTAGGTTTTAATCAATATGATTTCATATAAAATAAGAATTAACGAAATTTTATAAAAAATTAAAGTAACAGATTGTAATTTTCGCGGTCTTATAGGAGAAATAAAAAGTAAAAAATGAATAAAAGCATACTAACCACAGCTATTGCAGCATTATTATTAACTAGTTGTAGCACTACAAAAAAAACAGGTGTTAATGATCTTGCTGTTCAAACACCGATAGAAACTACATTAAATTTAACTACGATTAATGATGATAAAGTTCCGGTAACCGTAAATCCGGGCCGTTTTACTGTTGAAAAAGTAACCTATAGATTACCAAGAGTTGTGCAAGGAACTTATTCAGTAAGTGATTTTGGAAAATATATTGATGATTTTAAGGCGTACGATTATAACGGAAATGAACTTCCGGTTAAAAAAATTGACACCAATAGTTGGGAAATAAGCGAGGCTAAGAAACTAGATAAAGTAGCGTATTGGGTTAATGATACCTTTGATATGGAAGTAACCGGAGGAATTGGTGGAGAAATACCTTTTTCACCTGCAGGAACTAACATAGAGGCAACAAATTATGTGTTAAACCTTCACGGATTTGTTGGTTACTTTGATTCGTTAAAGAAAAATCAATATAAATTAAATGTTATATCACCGGCTGGGTTTAAAAGAACATCGGCTTTACAAGTAGTAGATACGAAAACAAGTGAAGATGGAGCAACGGTAACTTCAAGTTACTTTGCACCACGATATTTTGATATTACAGATAATCCAATGTTCTATGGTGAGTTAGATGTTGAAGAATTTAAAGTAGGAGATATAAAAATAGTGTTGAGTGTATATTCACCTACTAAAAAACACTCTGCAGCAAAGATAAAAGAGGTGATGGAGAAAATGATGCAGGCTCAAAAAGCATACTTAGGAAGTATAAATAGTACTGCACGTTATGACATTTATTTATACCTTTCTGATGGAACTGAAAAAGCACCTAAAGGTTTTGGAGCACTAGAGCATCATACATCAACAGTAGTTGTACTACCGGAAGCTATGCCGGATAATGCGTTGGCAAAAAGTATGATTGATGTAGTTTCTCACGAGTTTTTTCACATTGTAACTCCATTAAGTGTACATTCGGAAGATGTTCATTACTTCGATTATAATCAGCCAACATTTTCTAAACATTTATGGATGTATGAAGGTATTACTGAATACTTCGCAACGCTATTTCAAGTAAACCAAGGTTTGGTAAAAGAAGATGAGTTTTACAGTAAAATTATGGGTAAAATAAAAACAGCATCTTCTATGAATGATACCATGAGTTTTACTGAAATGAGTGAAAATGTATTAGATGAACCTTATGCTTCTCAATATTACAATGTATATCAAAAAGGAGCTTTAATAGGTATGTGTATAGATATTCTAATGCGTGAAGAAAGCGGAGGAAACAGAGGTATATTATCGTTAATGAAAGAATTATCGTTAAAATACGGTAAAAATAAACCGTTTGAAGATGATCATTTAATAGAAGAAATTACAAAAATGACCTATCCTTCAATAGGAGAGTTTTTAAATACACATGTTGTAGGAACAACTCCTATTAACTATAACGAATTTTTTGCAAAGGCAGGTTTAATGTTAGAAGAATCAAAAATAAAAACAAATTATATCCAAAATAACGGAGCTATTATTGTTAGAGCAGATGAAGCTACACAAACCATACGATTTAGAGAGGCTGTTAAAGACAATAGTTTTTGGGCTGAAAACGGAGCACAACCTAATGATGCTATCAAAGAAGTAGATGGAGTTGTATTAACAAAAGAGAATGCTAATCAAGTGTTTTCTCAAATGTTTATGTGGCAACCGGGAAAAGAAGTAGAAGTAAAATTAGATAGAAATGGTAAAGAAGTGGTAATTAAAACAATATTAACACAATCATATACCAAAGGAAGTAGTTTAAAAGAAAACCCAAATGCAACTCAAAAACAAAAAGAGTTAAGACAAGCTTGGTTAAAAGGATAATTATAAAACAATGCTTAAAAGACCAATAAGAGTTTAACTTATTGGTCTTTTTATTTTAAACTGTTTAACATTAAAAATAGATAAGAATACTTTTCTTATTTTTGTTTTCTTTAATTTGAAAAAATGTCAAAAAAAAATATCGCAATACTTACCGTAATCTTAGCAATACTAATAGATCAGATTAGTAAAATATACGTAAAAACTCATTTTACATTAGGAGAAGAAGTTGTTGTTTTTAGTGATTGGTTTAAAATTCACTTTACAGAAAACAACGGAATGGCTTGGGGATTTGAGTTTGGAGGTAAAGCAGGAAAACTGTTTTTAACATTATTTAGATTAGTAGCAGTAAGTGGTATTGTTTATTGGCTTTGGCAAAGTGTAAAAAAGAAAACACATACGGCGGTTATTATAGCTATTTCTTTAATTTTAGCAGGAGCTGTTGGTAATATTATAGACTCTGTTTTTTATGGAGTTATTTTTGATTCTTCTCACGGGCAAATAGCCACGTTATTTCCAGAAAAAACGTATGGAACCTTATTTCATGGTAAAGTGGTAGATATGTTGTATTTTCCTATATATGAAGGAGAAAGCTTTACTTTTTTCAATGCTATATTTAATGGTGCCGATTCTTGGATAACTATTGGAGTAGTGTTACTTTTTCTTTTTAATAAACAAGCATTTCCTAAAGAAAGTTAAATTTACTTTTTAGTAATATGTTTTGTAAATTAGATACAAATTTTTGTGTCTAAATTTGTTGTTATGCGTATTCTAAAATACATAGCTGTTTTTTTATTAGGGTTTTTAATAGCCAAGTTTTGGTATGATAAAAAAGAAACCAAACATCAAAAGGAAGAAATAGAAGTATTTGTAAACGGAATACAAAACTTAAGTAAATTAGTTGTTTCTGAAGGTAATTTTTCAGAAATGTATAGTTTTTCAGATACTAAAAAGTATTTTTATGATTACCTGTCTTTTGAAAAAAAAGCAATACTCTCGGTCAATGCTAAAGTAGAAGTAGGGTATGACTTATCTAAGTTAGATATTCAAATAGATTCAATAGGAAAGCAAATTATTATCAATAAAATACCTAAAGAAGAAATTACAATTTCACCGGATATAAAATATTTTGATCTACAACAAAGTAAGTTCAATTCTTTTTCTAAAGAAGAACTAAATAAATTAAATGAAAAAGCTGTTGAAAAAATAAAAACAACAATTACGGTATCTGAATTACAAAAAAATGCTGAGAATCGATTATTTGAAGAATTATCTAAAATTTATCAGCTCTCTAAAATTTATAACTGGAAAGTAGTTAATAACACTCAACACAAATTTTCTACCCCTATCTTTTTAAAAGATTAGTTGGGTAGCTTTTTACTTACCATACCGTAAACAAAAGCTCCTAAAATTGCACCGGCCAAAACAATTAAAATTGGAAAAATTCCATGGCCGATTAACACGAAAATAGGCGCAGGACAAGCACCGGCTAAAGCCCAACCCAGTCCAAATAAAGTACCACCAACTAAAGTTCTTATAATCCCTTTTTTCTTGTCTTTTAAAACAATTTGTTTTCCCAAATAATCCTTTATGATTCCTTTTTTAAATAGAAACATAAAAATCATAGAAACACCTACAGCAGTTCCTATAATGCCATACATATGAAAAGACTCAAACCTAAACATTTCATATATTCTATACCAAGAAACGGCTTCCGATTTAGTTAATATAACTCCGAATAAAATACCAATACCTAAAAATTTTAACTGCTTCATTCTATCCAAAAATTAAAGGAAAAATTAACCAAATCATACATAAGCCCCCTATAAAAAAACCAATTACCGCAATTAAAGAAGGAAGTTGAAAGCTACTTAAACCGGTAATTGCATGACCCGAAGTACAACCATCTGCATATCGAGTACCAAAACCAATTAAAAACCCGGCAATAAGTAAAATAGTAAAACCTT
The DNA here is from genome assembly GCF_050606265.1 of Tenacibaculum sp. TC6. NCBI lineage: Bacteria > Pseudomonadati > Bacteroidota > Flavobacteriia > Flavobacteriales > Flavobacteriaceae > Tenacibaculum > Tenacibaculum sp. TC6. Next base: position 12,576 of record NZ_JBOCUK010000055.1, read on the forward strand.
TAAGCGTTAGCATGGCTTCAATACTAAAAATTTCATCAGGAACATAAGAAGTTCCGGCATTTTTAAAACCTAAATTAGCTAAAGTATCTACTGTTTTCGGATTTAGATTGATAGCTGAAGAAGATGCTAAATAAGTACTACCAATGTAGCCGCCTATAATTAATCCTACAAGAAAAATTAAAGCCCATTTTCTTTGTTTCCAATCAGATTTAAAATAATCGCTGACCTTTCCTGCACCTGCCATTGTACATAATGTTTCCAAATTTGAAGATACTCCAAAGCTTTCACCAAAGTAAAAAAATAAAAAGAGTACAAGAGAAATAAGTACTCCGGAAACATACCAAGGCCAGGGTTGTAATATAAATTCCATTATAAATTATCTTTTATATAATCAAGTATTTTATGAGTAGCTCCAATATTATGTTTAATATATTGAAAGTTTATCTCACCCATACTTAGTCGTAAAACTTTATTATTCTTTAACGTAGTTAACGTATCAGATAAATCTTTTTTATCAGTAACCATAGAAGCACCTCCTTTGTGTAATAAATCACAAGCTTCCTTAAACTTTTGGTATTTATTTCCTCCAAAAATAACGGGTATACCAAAAGTAGCCGGTTCTAATATGTTATGAAGTCCGGTAGCCAGTCCACCACCAACATAAGCTACATCAGCATATGAATATATTTTGGTAAGTATCCCTATAGTATCAACAATAAATACTTGGAAATCGTGTAGAGGAAGTTTATTTTTTTCAGAATAAAGAACTGTTTTTTTGGCAATGGAAGCTTTTAGTTCTTTAATTTTTTCCGGATGAATAGTATGAGGAGCAATAATAAATTTTTCATTCTCAGAGGCATGCTCATTAATGTAATGAACCAGCAATTCTTCATCTTCTTTCCAGGTACTTCCTGCAATTACAGTATAGGTGCTCTTTGTAAATTCTTTTATAAAATCAAGAGAATTATCTTGTTGTAAAATAGTATATACTCTATCAAAACGAGTATCACCGCTTACTGTGACATTAGTAAAGTTAGCTGAGTTTAATAATGTTTTAGATGTTTCATTTTGGACGAAAAAATGATTAAAAGCGGTGAGTTTTTTTCTCATAAAACCACCGTACTTCTTAAAGAAAAGTTGATTTTCTCTGAAAATACCAGAAACGAGGATGGTATTGATTTTCTGTTGTTTTAATTGATCTAGTAAATTAGGCCAAAACTCATATTTAACAATAATTGCTATTTCAGGATGAAGTATTTTTACAAAGCGTTTCATGTTTTTTTGAGTATCAAAAGGTAAGTAACAAATAATAGCTGCTTGCGTATACTTCTTTCTGATTTCATATCCTGAAGGAGAAAAAAAAGTAACGACTATTTTATGGTTGGGGTATTGAATTTTTAGAGCTTCCAAAATAGGACGTCCTTGTTCAAATTCACCTAATGATGCAGTATGAAACCAAATAACTTTATCTTTTTCAGTAAGAATACTTAATTTATTAAAAGACTCTTTTCTGCCTTCAATAAACAAATGAATTTTCTTATTAAAAAACGCTATAATTTTCAATAAAAAATAGACAATGTGTATACTTAAATTGTAGATAAACTTCATGATGCGAAGTTATGCAATAAATAAAAAACCAGTGTAATTACACTGGTTTTTTATTATAATGTTTGTCCCGTCCTGAAATAGCGTTACACTAAAAATTAAGTGTCATGAAAAACAAACATGTAAAACGTACTCAAAAAG
>NZ_JBOCUK010000056.1:0-13507 GCF_050606265.1 Tenacibaculum sp. TC6
AAAAACCAGAGAAGCTAGCCTCTCTGGTTTAAATAATATTTTTTAAATCTGTCAACCTATTTTAGGACGACTCAAAATTATAGTTCTTTCTTTAAAAACTTAGCAGTATAACTGGTTTTATGTTTGCTAACTTCTTCAGGAGTTCCGGTTGTAAGAATTTTACCACCTCCTTTTCCACCTTCTAAACCAACATCTATAATGTAATCAGCTAGTTTAATCACGTCTAAGTTGTGTTCAATAATTAAAACAGTATTTCCTTTATTAGTAAGTTTGTTTAAAACTTCCATCAATACCCTTATATCTTCAAAATGGAGTCCGGTTGTAGGTTCATCTAAAATGTAAAAAGTATTTCCTGTATCTTTTTTTGAAAGTTCAGAAGCTAGCTTAATACGTTGTGCTTCTCCTCCTGATAACGTAGTAGATTGTTGTCCTAAAGTAATGTATCCTAAACCAACATCTTTAATCGTTTTTAACTTTCGATGTATTTTAGGGATATGTTCAAAGAAGTCAACAGCATCGTTAATGGTCATTTCTAAAACATCAGAAATAGATTTTCCTTTATATCTAATTTCAAGAGTTTCTCTATTAAAACGTTTCCCTTGGCAGGTTTCACATTCAACATGTACATCGGGTAAAAAGTTCATTTCAATTACTCGTAACCCCCCTCCTTGACAAGTTTCACAACGACCTCCTTTTACATTAAAACTAAATCTCCCGGGTTTATAACCTCTAATAGATGCTTCAGGAGTTTTAGCAAATAAGCTTCTAATTTCACTAAAAACACCGGTATAGGTAGCCGGGTTTGATCTGGGAGTTCGTCCGATAGGAGATTGATCTATATCGATTACTTTATCTACATGTTCTAAACCATCAATACTTTTATAAGGCATTGGCTTTTTTACACCATTATATATATGAGCATTAAGAATAGGGTAAAGCGTTTCGTTAATTAACGTAGATTTTCCACTTCCGGAAACTCCTGTAACACAAATCATTTTTCCTAAAGGAAATTCTACAGATACATTTTTTAAGTTATTTCCGGAAGCTCCTGAAAGTTTTAAAAATTTTCCGTTGCCTTCTCTTCTTTTTTCCGGTACTTTGATAGATTTTCTTTTTGCTAAATAATCAGCGGTAAGGGTGTTGTGAGATTTTAAATCGTTAAAAGTTCCTTTACTTACAATTTCTCCACCGTGTCTACCGGCACCCGGACCAATATCTAGTACAAAATCAGCATGCTTAATCATGTCTTCATCATGTTCAACTACCAGAACAGAATTTCCAACATCACGAAGTTTGATTAATGAGTTTATTAGCTTTTCATTATCTCGCTGGTGTAAACCAATACTAGGTTCGTCTAATATATAAAGAACCCCCACAAGTTGAGAACCAATTTGAGTTGCTAAACGTATACGTTGTGCTTCTCCTCCTGATAAAGATTTAGAAGTTCTGTCTAAGGTTAAATAATCCAGTCCAACATCTAATAAAAATTGAATTCTTGTTCTTATTTCCTTTAGTATTTCACTAGCTATTTTTAGTTGCTTGTCTGAAAATTCAGACTCAATATTAGCAAACCAATTTGCTAGTTCAGTAACATCCATTTTAGCTAAATCACTAATGTTTTTATCGGTAATTTTAAAATGTAATGCTTCCTTTTTTAAACGTTTTCCTTCGCAAACAGAACAGGTTACTTCATCCATAAAATCTTTAGCCCACCTTTTAATTGATGAACTATCAGAGTTTGTATATTGATTTTGAATAAAAGCAACTATACCTTCAAAGTCAATTTCATAGTTTCGGGTAACTCCGGCAGCTTTCGATTGGATAGAAAATGTTTCTTTTCCTCCATTTAAAATAATATCAATAGCTTCTTTCGGAATTTTATTAATAGGGTCAGTTAGTTTAAAATGATAACGTTCCGCAATAATTTGTAACTGCTTAAAAATCCAACTGTTTTTTTGTTCTCCAAGTGGTATAATTCCTCCGTTTTTTATAGAGATAGTATCATTAGGAATAACTTTTTGAAAATTAATTTCATTAGTAATTCCTAATCCGTTACAATGAGAACAAGCCCCTTTAGGTGAATTAAAAGAAAAAGTGTTGGGCTCAGGAGTTGGGTAAGCAATTCCGGTAGTAGGACACATTAATTCCCTGCTAAAATACCTAGGCTTATTGGTGTCAACATCAATAACCATTAAAATATTTTCGCCTGTATAAAGAGCCGTTTTTATAGTTTCTTCTAAACGTTTTTCAACAGCGCTATTCACAGCTAACCGATCAATTACAACTTCAATATCATGTGTTTTGTAACGATCAAGTTTCATTCCTTTTTCAATTTCACGTATTTCGCCATCAACTCTAACACGTACAAAACCTTGTTTAGAAATTTGCTCAAACAATTCTCGATAGTGCCCTTTTCTTGATTTAATTATCGGAGCTAGAATTGCTATTTTTTTTTCGTTATACTCTTTAAGTATTAAATCTTTTATTTGCTCATCAGAATAACTAACCATTTTTTCACCGGTGTTATAAGAATAAGCATCGGAGGCACGAGAAAAAAGCAGGCGAAGAAAATCGTAAATTTCTGTAATTGTGCCTACAGTTGAACGCGGACTTTTGTTAGTAGTTTTTTGTTCAATAGAAATAACAGGAGAAAGTCCGTCAATCTTATCCACATCCGGTCGCTCTAAACCTCCTAAAAATTGGCGGGCATAGGCAGAAAATGTTTCAATATATCTTCGTTGTCCTTCGGCATAAATAGTATCGAAAGCTAAAGAAGATTTACCACTACCGCTCAAACCAGTAATAACCACCAGTTTTTCACGAGGAATTTTAACGTCAATATTTTTTAAATTATGGGCTCTTGCTCCATATACTTCAATGTATTCTTGCTCTTTCAAAGTGAGAGTTTTACCAAAAGTAGCAAAGTTACCAAAACCAAATTTATTTTAAAGTAGTGATATTAAATAAATAATTTGAAATTGGTATCTTGCATGTTAATCAATTAAAATGAGTAGTCAAAGTATTGAAATACATGAAACAGCTTTTGTTACATCAACGTTTAGGTCGTTAAATGAAGATTTGAGTAGAGATGTATATGCAAAACTATGGAATAATGCAGAAACAAATGCATGGATAGAAGAATATCTTAAAGAAGTGTGTATCGAGGAAGTTACAGCACATTGTTTGAGAAATCGTTTTTTTCTTGAAGAAATTGAAAAATTAAAGCCGGAAGTGCTCATTAACTTTGGATGTGGTTTTAGTATGTATCCTTTTTTATTAGATGAGGCTATAATTAATATTGAAATAGATAAGGAAGAAATTATTGACTATAAAAAAAGAAAAATAGAAGAGTTTCAAAAACAAGGCAAATTACCTGTAAAGAAAATTCATTTTATTGGAGTTGATTTTAGCAAAGACTATGTAGATATTTTACTAGAAAAACTACATTTGCTTAAAGAAGGAAAAACTTCTTTTATTTTAGTCGAAGGAGTGCTGTTTTTTTTGTCGAGAAAAGATACAGAAAAGCTTTTTGATTTTTTCTCTAAGCTACAAAGCAAAGATGACTATATAGGAAGCGCATCCTTTCAAGAAGAACTCAAAAGTTCGAAAGCATTTAAAAAGTTGTTGGATTTTTTTAACAAAAAAGTAGCTAAGACTAAGGCTTCTGACTGGCAAACTATAGAAGATGATTTTTATATAAAAAATAGAAGTTATACTGTAGTTAATCACCAGGATTTTTTTAGTCTTTCAAAAAAGTATAATAATATCGTGAAGTTAGAAAGAGATTTAATTTTGAACGAGAATTTTTACATTTTAAAAAAAATAGTTTAATGAAATTTATCCATTCAGTGCGTCATTTTTTTGAGAGAAACGGTTTTTATGTTTCCTCACGTTTAGCTGATAGATTAGGAATGAGAGCCGTAAATGTAAGGCTGTTTTTTATTTATATATCATTTGTAACTATTGGGCTATCTTTTGGTTTGTATTTAACACTGGCGTTTTTGTTAAGGTTAAAAGATATGATTTATACGAAAAGATCTTCAGTATTTGATTTGTAATGGGTACATTATTTGCGTCGCGTTTATATAAGGCAATTATATTTTCAGTATTAATATTGTTAGTTGGAACCGGAGGATATTTTTTCCTGTTCAACTATTCTTTTATAGATGCTTTATATATGACAGTTATTACTGTTACCACTATTGGTTTTGGTGAAGTGCATCCTTTTGGAACCGGAGAAAAAGTATTTACAATCGGTCTTATTTTATCCAGTCTTTTCATATTTGGATATGCAGTATCGTCATTCTCAGAATATTTGATTAGCGGACAGTTTTTTCATCAATTAAAAGTAAAAAAAGTGCAAAAAAAAATAGAAGAATTACAAGGGCATACTATTGTTTGTGGGTATGGGAGAAACGGAAAACAAGCTTTAGCAAAATTAAAAAGTTATAAGAAAGAAGTAGTTATTATTGAAAGAGATAAAGATTTAATTAGTGAGTTGGATATTCACAAGGTGTTAAATGTTGAAGGAAATGCAACGTTAGATGAAACTTTGATAAAAGCAGGAATTCATAATGCTCATAACTTAATTACAGTTTTACCTTCTGATGCTGATAATTTATTTGTGGTGTTAACAGCAAGGCAGTTGAGTAAAAATTGTAAAATTATAAGCAGGGCTTCTAAAGAAAGTTCGTATAGTAAATTAAAAATAGCCGGAGCCGATAACGTGATTATGCCGGATAAATTAGGAGGCGCTCATATGGCCCTTTTAGTAGTAACACCGGATGTAATTGAATTTGTAGATAGATTAACTATAGAAGGAGATACTACGGCTAATTTAGAAGAAATTTCAGTAAATGATTTACCTAAAGAATATATAGGAAAAACAATATTAGACTTAGATTTAAGGCGAAAAACGGGTTGTACGGTAATAGGGTATAAGTCTCCTGAACATGAATATGTTATTAACCCGGATGCTACAGTTAAATTAATAGTAGATTCTAATCTAATTGTTTTAGGACGTCCGGAACAAATTAATAAACTACGAGAATTATTTTAATAAAAAGAACTGTTTTTAAAATACAGGAACATACTAAATGAAAAAGATTATTGTAACAGGAAGTAACGGATTGTTGGGGCAAAGTTTAGTGTCTTTGTTGTTGGAAGAAAAAGATAAATATGAAGTTATTGGGTTTTCAAAAGGAAAAAATAGAAGTGGAAGAAATGATTTCACCTATGTTTCTACAGATATTACTCAACAACAAGAATTCATTCAGGAATTACAAAAATATCAACCGGATGTTATAGTTAATACAGCTGCTATGACTCAAGTTGACCAATGTGAAGATGAAAAAGAAAAATGTGATATTTTGAATGTTAGAGTAGTTGAAGATTTAAAAAATTTTGCAGAAAAAAACAACACGCATATTGTTCATCTTTCAACAGACTTTATTTTTGACGGTGAAAAAGGGGATTATTATGAAACTGATACGGCCAATCCATTAAGTTATTACGGACTATCAAAGTTAAAAGCAGAAGAGGTATTAATCCATTCAACTGTAAATTATACTATTTTACGAACCATTTTAGTGTACGGTTTAGTATATGATATGTCACGTAGTAATATTGTTTTATGGGTTAAAAAATCGTTGGAAGAAGGAAAAACGATAACGGTTGTTAACGATCAATATAGAATGCCAACGTATGTAGAAACACTGGCAGAAGCTTGCAAATTAGCTATAGATAAAAAGGCCTATGGAATTTTTAATATATCGTCTAATAAATTATTAAGTGTTTATGAAATTGCTCTGCAAATTGCAGAAACATTTGAATTAGATAAAAACTGTATCCGCCCAATTTCGTCTCAGGAGTTAAATCAAAAGGCAAAAAGACCCCCGAAAACAGGCTTTAATCTGGAAAAAACACAAGCCCAATTAGGGTTAAAAACAAGAAATTTTAAAGAAGATTTACAAAACTTTAAAGAAAAGATAACTCTAAAAAACACATTTAACGTATAAAAGTTGGGAAAACTTCAATTTTTTAAGATATTGCACCCCACTAATTCAAAAAAACTGACATACAATTATGAAGAAAAAACTTCTGTCCTTATTAATGTTAATGATACCTATGTTAACATTTGCACAAGAAAAAGGTTTAGACCAACAAATAGATGAAGCATTTAAACCTATCTCAGATTTCTTTAGTAGTGTTATTTTCTTTCCGGTTTTTGGAACTCCTTTTGTATTGATTTTATTAGTGGCTAGTGCCGCTTTTTTTACGGTTTATTTTGGGTTTCCGAATATTCGTCACTTTTTTACAGCCATTAACGTAGTAAGAGGAAAGTATGAAGATATAGAAAAACACGGAGCTCAATTATTATATGGTGAAGATGGAATTGCTCGAGGAGTAGATATGAATAAAGTAGATGATATTGAAGAGCATATAGAAAATATAGAAAGTTTACATAGTGATTTAGAAATTGATGGTGATATAAAAGATACTATCAGAGATGAGAGTCATGAGGGTGAGGTATCACACTTCCAAGCATTAGCAACAGCTGTTTCAGGTACTGTAGGAAACGGAAATATTGCAGGGGTTGCTTTAGCAATTGCTTTGGGAGGACCAGGCGCAACTTTCTGGATGATCATTTGTGGATTATTAGGAATGTCTACAAAATTTGTAGAATGTACCTTAGGGGTTCATTATCGTGATGTAGGAAAAGACGGAACTGTATATGGAGGACCTATGTATTATTTATCAAAAGGATTAAAAGAAAAAGGATTTGCAACTTTAGGTAAAATTACTGCTGCTTTATTTGCTGTTTTCTGTATCGGAGGTTCTTTTGGTGGAGGTAATGCCGCACAATCTAATCAGGCAACCATTGTAATAAAAGAATTATTAGGACTAGAAAGTACTGCGGCAGGAGCTATTATTGGGGTAGCGTTAGCTGCGTTAGTAGGAATTATTATTATAGGAGGAATTAAAAGAATTGCTTCAGTAACAGAAAAAGTAGTGCCTTTTATGGCGTTACTATACTTGGTAGCATGTTTTTATATTTTAGGAGTTAACTTCTCTTTAATTGATGATGCAATTTCTTTAATCCTTAGAGAAGCATTCAATCCAAAAGCTATTGGTGTTGGAGGGGTAATAGGAGTATTATTAGTAGGGTTTAAAAGAGCTGCCTTTTCTAATGAGGCAGGGGCAGGTTCTGCATCTATAGCGCACTCTGCAGTTAAAACTAAATATTCAGCATCAGAAGGATTAGTAGCTTTATTAGAACCTTTTATTGATACTGTAGTAATTTGTACAATGACTGCATTGGTAATTATCATTTTTAATTTTGGAGGAGCTTTCGAATATGGTGGTGATGGTACCGGGTCTGTATTTATAGATGGTGTTGCATATGAAGGAGCCGGAATTACTTCAAAAGCATTTGCACAATACATCCCTTTTTCAAATGTGTTTTTAACAGTAGCAGTAGTGTTATTTGCGGTATCTACAATGATTTCTTGGTCTTACTACGGTTTGCAATCTTGGAAGTTTTTATTTGGTAGAGGTAAAAAAGCAGATTTAACATATAAAATTTTATTCTTAACTTTCGTGGTAATTGGAGCAGCCGCAAGTATGAAATCTATTTGGGATTTCTCAGATGCAATGATTTTTGCAATGGTATTCCCTAATATGGTTGGTTTATACTTGTTAATGCCAGTGGTTAAAAAGCAGCTGAAAAGATATGTAGATGCTATTAACCTAAAAAAAGAAGCTATAGAAGAATAAATAACAAGTAGTTATAATGAAAATATTTAAACCCCATTTCTGGTACGATAAACGACAAAGAAATGGGGTTTTCTTTTTAATTATACTTATTGCTGGTCTTCAATGCATCTACACCTATGCTGATTTTTCAGCTAAAGAAATAAAAGAAAACGATTATAGCAATACAATGGCCATTCAGCAAGCTATTGACAGTGTTAGAAAAAGAAATGTTGAGACAGTAAAAAAGCAAACTTTTTACTTATTTAATCCCAATTATATATCAGATTTTAAAGGCTATCAGTTAGGAATGTCTATCGAAGAAATAGATAGGCTCCATCAATACAGAAAGCAAAATAAATATGTGAATTCTGAAAAAGAGTTTCAAGAAGTTACCAAAGTTTCTGATAGTTTACTGGCAAAAATTGCTCCCTATTTTAAATTTCCGGATTGGATTAATAAAAAGAATAAGAAAAACTTTAAAGTTGAAGAGAGGGAAAATAAAAATGTAAGTACACCTATAAGTAAGCTTAGAAATGAAGAAATACGAGATATCAATAAAGCAACTGAAAAAGACTTTATAGAATCGCTGAATGTAGATAGCAGAATTGCCGGTAGATTAATAAAGTATAGAAATAGGATTCAAGGATTTACTTTTGAAAATCAATTAGAAGAAGTTTGGGGTATAAATAAAGCAGAAGCTGAAGCCATTTTAAGTGTGTTTAAAATACTACAAAAACCAACAATACAAAAAATCAATGTTAATGAAGCTTCTTTTAAAGAAGTTTTAAAAAATCCGTATATCGATTTTGAACTATGTAAGAAAATTTTTGATTACAAAGAAGAGGTTGCGGAAATTCAAGACATAAAAGAATTGAAAAATATTAGCAATTTTCCATTGGAAAAATACGATAGAATAATCTTATATTTGGAAGCAAAATAAACAACAACTAATTTTTAAAATCAATGAATAGTATGTACTTTACTGAAGAACACGAATCTTTTCGTCAAAGTTTTAAAGACTTTTTACAAAAAGAAGTGGTTCCTCACATAAATAAATGGGAAAAAGACGGGGCAGTTGAGAGGTTTATTTGGAAGAAATTTGGAGAAATGGGATATTTTGGCTTAAATCAACCGGAAGAATACGGTGGTTTAGGTTTAGATCTTTTCTATACAGTAATTTTTTTAGAAGAATTACAAAAAATAAACTCAGGTGGTTTTGCCGCCAATATGTGGGCACATGCTTATTTAGCAATGACTCATCTAAATAAAGAAGGAGATGACAGAATAAAAAGAGAATACTTGACTCCTAGTATTGACGGTGAAAAAATAGGCTGTTTATGTATTTCAGAACCTTTTGGAGGAAGTGATGTAGCAGGAATGAGAACTACCGCAATAAAAGATGGAGATAACTATGTATTAAATGGTTCAAAAACCTTTATTACGAATGGAGTGTATTCTGATTATTTAGTTGTTGCAGCTAAAACAAACCCGGAAAGTAAACACAAAGGAATAAGTATCTTTGTTGTAGATAGAGATACTAAAGGAGTTTCTTCAACTAAGTTAGATAAATTAGGATGGAGAGCTTCAGATACAGCTGAAATTGCATTTGATAATGTTGTGATTCCTAAAGAAAATTTAATGGGAGAAGAAGGCTTAGGGTTTTCATATATCATGCAGCATTTTGCTCTTGAAAGATTAGTTATGGGAATTAATGCTCATGCCAGATCTGAATATGCGGTTGATTATGCATTACAATATATGAGCGAAAGACAGGCTTTTGGTAAAAACTTAAATGAGTTTCAAGCATTAAGACATAAAATTGCCGAAATGGCCAGTAAGGTTGACATGTGCAAAGAATACAATTACTCAATTGCTAAGCGTTTAAATGACGGACAATATGTAGTAAAAGAAGCAAGTATGAGTAAGTTGCTTTCCACTAAAATGGCAGATGAAATTGTATATGACGCTCTTCAGTTGTTAGGTGGATATGGATATATGGAAGATTACCCAATGGCAAGACTGTTAAGAGATAGTCGTTTAGGACCTATAGGAGGAGGAACTTCTGAAATCCTTAAAGAAATCATAGCTAAAATGATCATTGATAAAAAAGAATACAAACCGGCTACATAGTCGTGATATTTTTAAATAAAAGACCACTCAATTTTGAGTGGTTTTTTTCTAAATAAGAATCTAATTACATTAAAGGAGCTAGCAATCTGATTACACGTTCAAAAAATTGTATATAATAAGGACGATTGTTCCATGTTTGTAAGTCTATTTGCTCAGCATCTTTCAAGTCAGTAAAAAAAGTACTACTTAAAGTTTCAGAAAAAGTACTGTTATAAATAAAAGCATTAACCTCAAAATTAAGATCAAAACTTCGGTGATCTAAATTAGCAGTCCCTACAGTTGAAACTAAACCATCAAAAACCATAGTTTTTGCATGTATAAATCCTTTTTTATATCTGTAAATTTCTACACCTATTTCTAATAATTCTTTGTAATAAGAATTTGAAGTAGCATTTACCAATTTAGAATCGGAAATATAGGGAACTAAAATCTTAATTGTTACGTCGCTTAATCGGGCAATTTTAATAGCATTTATAAACGAAGAGTCCGGAACAAAATAAGGAGTGGTAATAAGAATCTCTTTTTTAGCTAATAAAATAGCTTGAATCATGGCATACATAATATTAGGATGATCAGAATCTGGTCCGCTGGAAATAATTTGTACAAGTTGTTTATGGCTGGAAGAGTTCGGTTGTACTTGAATAGGAAAAAACTCTTCGGTAACCGTAAGATTTTGATTCGAGCAAAAATTCCAGTCAGCTAAAAATATGCGTTGTAAATTCATAACGGCTAAACCTTCAATTTTAATATGAGTGTCTCTCCAATATTGTTTATTGTTAGGGTTTATATAATTGTCGGATACATTTACACCACCTACAAATCCCACTTTTCCATCAATTATAATGATTTTACGATGGTTTCGGTAATTAATTCTATTAGCAAATAATAACCATTTAATCTTATAAAAAGGATAAGCTTCAATATTGCTTTTATGCAATGATTTTACCAAGGTGGTTCGGATGTTTTTAGAACCATAATCATCATAAATTAAGCGTACTTTAACTCCTTGAGCCGCTTTTTTCTTTAGTATTTCACTTATTTGATTTCCTATTTTGTCATTCTGAAAAATATAATATTCAATATGAATATGCTCTTTAGCATTTTCAAGAGCATTGATTACTTCCGGGAATTTAGTTTCACCATTAACCAATAAGTCAACTTTAGTGTCAGAGGCTAATGAGTTTTCTTTATGAATAAATTTTGCTAGATTTAAAAAATGCTGTAAATCCTTTTTATGTGTAACCAATATTTCTTGAGTATAAGATTTTATAAGCTCCTTTAATTCAGGAAAAGCTGCTTTATCAATACCTAATTTTTTATTGTAGAGTTTATACGTTCTGTAATTAATACCTACAGATAAATACACAAGAATTCCAATAAAAGGAAAAGTAAAAAGCAAAAAAAGATAAGCCAAAGCTTTAGTAGGTGAAGATGTGTTAATGATAATAACAGACATCGTTATAAGAATGGCTATATAAAATAAGAGCAATAAAGTAGTTTCCATATAATTTTACTTTCTTAAAGATATTATAAAAAATAAGAATATCTGTAATTCTTTCGAACTCTCAAATCTATAATTATTTAGAAGATGGTAAAAACGAAATAAAATATTGTTTTTAATGGTTTTAAATTCAGTTTTTAATGGCCATTTACACTTGTTTTAGATTGAAAGTTGTAAGTTTTCAACACGAAATCGTTTTCGTTTCGATAACGATTTCGTTATCTGAATTTCAATTTCTAACTTCATGAAAATTTAAAAACTAAACACATGAAAACCCTTCTTAATACCTATTGGTTTTTAGTGCCAATAACATTGTTTTTTTTAGCCTGTTCATCTGAAGATCAGGTGCAAGAAGAACTAGAACTTAGCAAAAAAGAAGTAACAAGATCTTCGAGATCTGGATTAAAGCCAATTGGTACAGGAGTACTAATGCAGGCGTTTTATTGGGATGTTCCGGCAGGCGGAAACTGGTGGAATACAGTTAAAACAAAAGTACAAGATTGGAGTGATGCAGGAATTGATGCTATTTGGTTACCTCCGGCAACTAAAGCACAAAACGGAGCTTTTTCTATGGGATATGACCCTTTTGATTATTTCGATTTCGGAAAGTATGATCAAATGGGAAGTGTAGAAACACGTTTTGGTTCTGAGGCAGAGCTAAAAAGTTTAATTAACACAGCTCATACGGCAAATTTAAGTGTGATTGCCGATATTGTAATTAATCATAACAGCGGAGGACAAAGTGAGGTTAATCCGGTTAACGGACAGAGTAATTGGACGAAGTTTACACCATTGTCGGGAAGATTTAATAGAGATTATAATGATTTTCATCCTAATCATAATCACTCAAGTGATACCGGAACATTCGGAGGTTTTCCGGATTTATGTCATCATCAAGTCAGAGTTCAAAATGAGTTATGGAAGAATGCTGAATCTGTAGCTAAGTACTATAAAAATACAATTGGTTTTGATGGTTGGCGTTTCGATTATGTTAAAGGGTTTGAGCCATGGGTAGTTAAAGATTGGAAGAATGAGGTAGGAGGGTTTACTGTAGGTGAATATTGGGATGGTAATGCAGGAACACTAGAGTGGTGGGCCAACCAAGCAGAAGCAAGTGCATTTGATTTTGCTTGTTATTATCGAATGAGAGATGCTTTTGAAGGAAACAACCTGAATAAATTAAATGATGATATGTTGTGGAAAAGAAACTCAACTAAATCGGTAACTTTTGTAACTAATCACGATACAAATGAAATTTATCAAGGAAAAATGTTAGCCTATGCTTATATATTAACACATGAAGGTTATCCAACTATTTTTTATAGAGACTATGAAGAATGGCTTAATAAAGAACGACTTAATAATCTGATTTGGATTCATAATAACTTGGCCGGAGGAACTACTAATATTTTGTATGCAGATACAGATGAGTATGTGGCCAAAAGAAATGGGTACAATAATTCCGGGTTAGTGGTATACATTAATAATGCAGATTATTGGCAAGAGCGATGGGTAGAAACCAATTGGTCTAATACAACAATAAAAGATTATACAGGGCATTCAAATTGGGAGCCTGTTACTCAAGCAGGACGATGGGTGAAAATTCAAGTACCTCCCAAAAGCTATTCAGTGTGGGCGCCAAAATAAAATTTAAAATTAAATAGTTGTTAGTTAAAAAACTCTCCGTATCTTTGCAATCCAAAAATAAGAAGTAACCAGTAATTGATTTGAAAATCAGTTGCATAAAACATACAAAGACTACAATGAAAGGAGGTGGAAACATATGTTAATCATACCTGTTAAAGAAGGAGAGAATATCGATAGAGCGTTAAAACGTTATAAGCGTAAATTTGATCGTACTAAAACAATGAAGCAGCTACGTGATAGAAAGCAGTTTACTAAGCCTTCTGTAGCTAAGAGAGCGCAAAAGATTAAAGCCTCTTACGTTCAAAGATTAAGAACAGAAGAAGAAGTAGGATAGTATACTTATTACTTCAAATAATATAAAAACCCGCATTGTTTAATGCGGGTTTTTTGTTTGTGTTACTGTCCCGTCCTGAAATAGCGTTACACTAAAAATTAAGTGTCATGAAAAACAAACATGTAAAACGTACTCAAAAA
>NZ_JBOCUK010000057.1:0-11821 GCF_050606265.1 Tenacibaculum sp. TC6
TGCGCTTTTTCTTGTGTGGACTCGTATTCATAAAATAAGTCTAATTTGTGTCAACTTATTTCAGGACGGGACAAAAAGTTAATAAAAAGGCTGGGTTAACCCAGCCTTTTTATTTTTTCATCGGTCTCATTAGCCCTTCTTGAGCTACTGAAGCAACAAGCTTACCATCTCTTGTGTAAATATTTCCACAGGCAAAACCTCTGGCACCATATGTATTGGGGCTTTCAACAGAAAACAACATCCAATCATCAAAATCAAAATCACGATAAAACCACATAGAATGATCTAAACTTGCCATTTGTGTATTTCCAAAATGAGCCTTACTCGCATTAGGATATAAACAAGCTGTTAAAATGTTGTAGTCTGAAATATACGTTAATATCTGTTGTTTAACGGGCAAATCTAAATTGGCTACCTCACCTTTTAACTTAAACCAAACATCAACTACCGGTGGTAAATCTTTTTTATCAAACGGATTTACTATTTGTACAGGTTTAAAATCAATAGGTCTTTCTATACTCAAAAAATCTTTCATTTTCTGAGGTAAAAAATTACCAAATTGCTCTAACATTCCTGTCCAACTTAATAAGTCTTCCGGTTGTTTTATTTCTTTTTTTATAGGCATTTGGTGTTCATAACCCTCTTCTATTTTATGAAAAGAACAGGCTAATATAAAAATGGTTTTTTCATTTTGATGCGCTGTAACCCTTCGGGTTGAAAAACTACCTCCGTCACGTATAGTCTGCACATTATACGTAATAGGCAATTCAAGGTTACCTGCTTCTAAAAAATAAGCATGTAACGAGTGTAAAATTCGTTCTTTAGGAACAGTTCTATAAGCCGCATTTAATGCTTGTGCTAACACTTGTCCTCCAAAAACATTAGGACTTCCTATATCTTTACTAACTCCATTAAAATTACCATTTCCAATATCATCTAATATTAAAATTTGTAATAATTCTTCAGTATTCTTCATTCTCTCAATTATTCATTTTCGGAAAAGTTATTGTCTTTAAAAGGAAACTTTTGCCTAAACTCTGTTGGTTGTATTCTTTTTAAAAATAAACTTAATATTTTATTAGGTATGCTTTTTTTATGTCGTAAATATATGGTCATTTCTTGGGGCTCAGCTCCTATAGAACTCTTAATTTCACTGGCGGTTCTACCAAAATTCACTGTTTTCAACTGTTTTGAAATAGCTAAATCAATGTAATCATATAACATACGCTGATAAATAGCATACTGCCTGTTTAAATCATAATTAATCCCTACAAAATGGGCATCTAATGTATTTTCATTAATAATTCCGGACATAAATCCGATTAACGAATCATTTAACCAATATCCTTTTAACACGTATTTATCACCTAAATTTTCTTTAAGTGTTTTATAAGTAGCCAAATTAAACGTACCTAAATTAAATCCGGCATTATTGGATACTTTCTTATAAAGATGAGTCATTTCCGGTAACAAACCTTCTACCATGGACGTATCAATATCTTTTACTATAAGTTCTGCGCTTTGTGTTAAGGCTCGTTTAGCTTTTACACGAAACTTTGTTTTCATAGCTGCTAAATAATCTTCAAAAGTCGTCCAATTTTCATTCAACTTCATAATCATATTGGGTTCTACTTTAAACGAGTAGTACCCTTCATTATGAAGCTCATTGGTTATTAAAAGTGACTCTTTATTAAAATCTTTAATCATAAAAGCATCAATTTCATTTTTCAATACCGGATCTGTATTTACAAACTGTAATAACGCTTTTATAAATTGTTTAAAAACTTTCTTTTTATCCTGATTCGGGTGTATGTACACACCATGTTCACCGGTTACAAATATGTTACCGCAAGTAATAATTTTAAAATGTTTTTCTTTTGATAGTATTTTTAATCGCCTACCGATACATTTTACTTTTTCAATAATAGACTCCATACCATTTTGAACACTATCTAAATGAAAATCTACAATTTGAAATGTAGTGAACCCTATAGCTTCGTTAGCCTCATTAAACAAAATTATATAGGCAAATTGTATTTGCGTATTATTTTTTTCTAATGCTTCTAAGTATTCAGGATTAAAATAGAGGTTAGATAAACAGGTAAGCTGCTTAAAAATAACATCAGGTATATCGTTTACCGATGAATAACAGCAAGCATTAGATACATTTTTGTTACAGGATAAAAAATTCACTAAATCACTTTATTTGGCGTGTAAAATACTAAAAGTTTGGCAAATAAGCCATGGTTATATTTTATACAACTCCTCTGTTCCATACCGGGACCTTTAAAAACCTGCTAATTTTAACCATATCGCTTAATAAATATTCTTTATCGCCATGATTTAACAGATTAAAACGTTCACCATTTTGAGTTACCAAGTTTAACTCGTAGCAGTAATAACCTCCGGTATTATTACCGGATACAAACTTAGCTAATACTTGTAAAGCATATACTTGCCTAAATGGTATTATTTCTTTTCCTACTAAAATTTTTCTTTTTTGTGAGTTTAAATATGCTTTTGAACTGAACGATAATATTAAAAAGCATCCTACTAATAAAAAGACTCCTCCTGATGTAAAAAATAATTTACCGGCTTTCATAAAAGTTAATGCTTCTGTTGAAAACTCATAGAACTCAATATATGTCCAAACCGTGTAGTTTAATCCCATTAAAAAGAAACTCCATGCTACAAACTTCATATAAGAACTTGATGTAATTTTATATCCAAAGGCTGTTTTTCGTAAGTGTTCACTTAAAAAATTACTTCCTGAGCTTTCAATAGCTTCCCATGAAATATGTTGACCTATAGCATCTGAATAGAAATCTTCAAAAGAAAATTCTATTTGTTTGTTTTTAGGTGAGTTCTTTTTTCTTCTTGATAAGTAACCCGACCCAAACATTCCTGCAAACATAAAGACTAATACCACCAGCATTCCTCCGGTTTTGTAATACATATACCTTTGTTTACCTAAGCTCATCTTATGAACAGGCACGGTAATTTCAAGTCGTTTTATCGTATTAAGGTCTTTTTGAGTAGGATTTTTAAGTTGCTGTAACGAATCTAACTGCTGTATACTTTGTTGCAACGCTATTTCTTGTTTATTAAATACTGCATAGGTATTTTGCAATTGCGGAATTACCACAAAAATGAATATTCCCAGAGGAATGATTGCAAAAAGCCATGAATTGTTAAGAGTTATTTTTTTCATAGTTTACTTTTAAGGGGAACAAATTTGAGAAAAAAATTAGATTTATAATAAAAAGAAACACCTTTGTTAAACCAGGTTTACAAAGGTGTTTCTTATGTAGAGAAAAAAATCAGTAGAATTAACCTACAATATTGATAATTTTCCCCGGAACTATAATTACTTTTTTAGGTGTACGCCCTTGTAATTGTTCTTGCGTTTTTTCATGTGCCATTACCACTTTTTCTATTTCTTCTGCGTTTAAGTTAAGAGGTAAGTTTAATTTAAAACGCATTTTACCGTTAAATGATACCGGATATTCTTTTTCAGATTCTACCAAGTAACTTTCATCAAATGTTGGAAAAGCAGCAAAAGCAATAGACTCTTCATGACCTAATTTACTCCATAGTTCTTCCGCAATATGTGGTGCATACGGAGAAATCAACACTAATAATTGTTCTAATACTGTTTTGTTGTTACACTTTTGGGCAGACAATTCGTTTACCGCAATCATAAACGTAGATACTGAAGTATTGAATGAAAAATTCTCAATATCTTCTTCTACCTTTTTAATGGTTTTGTGTAATGTTTTTAAGCTTTCTTTAGTAGGTTCACCTTCGGTAACTTCAAAAGCATCTCCGTTGTAGAATAACTTCCATAATTTCTTTAAGAAAGAGTACACTCCTGAAATTCCTGAGGTTTTCCATGGTTTAAATTGTTCTAACGGCCCTAAGAACATTTCAAACAAGCGTAAGCTATCTGCACCAAATTCTTCACAAATATCATCAGGATTAACAACATTAAACCAACGTTTAGACATTTTTTCTACCTCTCTTCCTACAACATATTTATCATTTTCTAATACAAACTCTGCATCGATAAACTGGGGTTGCCATTTTCTTAAGGCATCAATATTTAATTCATCAGATGAATTAATTAATTTAACATCTACTCTTAACTCTTCTGTTTCATATTGATCTTTCAACCCTAAGGATACATATTTATTGGTTCCGGAAATTCTATAAACAATTGCCGAAGTTCCTAAAATCATCCCTTGGTTGATTAGTTTTTTAGCAAACTCATCTACCGGCAAGAAACCTCTATCGAATAAGAATTTTTGCCAAAAACGAGCATATAATAAATGTCCGGTCGCATGCTCAGAACCTCCAATATATAAATCTACCTCTTTCCAGTAATCAACTGCTTCTTTGCTTACAAACGCACCATCATTTGTAGCATCCATATAACGGTTAAAGTACCAAGAACTTCCTGCCCACCCCGGCATGGTGTTTAGTTCTAATGGATAAATTCCGTTATCTTCAGATTTCTCACTATCGTTCGAAATGACAAGATCATTTGAAACTACTGTATTCGTATTTGTGTCCCAAGCCCATACCTCAGCATTTCCTAACGGTGGTTTTCCATCTTCAGTAGGCAAGTATTTTTCTACTTCCGGTAATACAATAGGTAAGTGGTTAGCGTCAATCATTTGCGGCATTCCGTCTTTGTAATAAACCGGGAATGGCTCTCCCCAATAACGTTGACGACTAAACACAGCATCACGTAAACGGTAGTTAATTTTTCCGTATCCAAAACCGCGTTGTTCCATTTCATAAATCACGGTTTTCATTCCTTTTTTGTAATCTAAACCGTTTAAAAAATCAGAATTTGCCAATACCGTTTTTTCTTTATCTGCAAATGCTTCTTCTGAAATATCTACACCTTCAAAAATATTAGGAATTTCCAGTCCGAAGTGTTTAGCAAAATCATAATCACGTTGATCTCCGCAAGGCACTGCCATTACAGCTCCTGTACCATAACTTGCCAACACATAATCGCCAATCCAAACAGGCACTTGTTTTCCTGTAAACGGATGTAAAGCATAGGCTCCTGTAAATACTCCTGAAATGGTTTTTACATCTGCTAATCTATCACGCTCAGAGCGTTTAGCTGTAGCTTCTACATAAGCTTCAACAGCTTCTCTTTGCGCATCTGTAGTAATGGTTGCTACTAATTCATGTTCCGGAGCTAACGTCATAAAAGAAACTCCGAAAATGGTATCAGGACGTGTTGTAAACACCTCTATCTTAGCACCATGCCCATCAACATCAAAAGACACCATAGCACCTTGTGAGCGACCAATCCAATTGGTTTGACTATCTTTTAACGGTTGTGGCCAATCAATGGTGTCTAATCCATCTAATAATCGTTGTGCATACGCAGTGATACGCATAGACCATTGCGTCATTTTTTTACGCACTACCGGATGCCCGCCACGCTCAGAAACACCGTTTACAATTTCATCATTGGCTAAAACAGTTCCTAAAGCAGGACACCAGTTTACTTCTGTATCTGATAAATAAGTTAATCGGTATTGTAATAGTATAGCTTGTTGTTCAACTTCTGAAAAGTTCTTCCATTCATCAGCAGAAAAAATTTTGATATCTTCATCAGAAACGGCATTTACATTTGCGTTTCCTTCAGCTTCAAAAATTGCAATTAGCGTAGCAATATCTTCTGCCTTATCTGTATCTTTATTATACCAAGAGTTGAACAATTGAATAAAAATCCACTGTGTCCACTTATAATACTCCGGATTTGATGTTCTCACTTCACGAGACCAGTCAAATGAAAATCCTATTTTATCTAATTGCCCTCTATAGGTTTGTATATTTGTTTCGGTAGTTATTGCCGGATGTTGCCCTGTTTGAATCGCATATTGCTCTGCGGGTAACCCAAAGCTATCATACCCTTGTGGGTGCAATACATTAAATCCTTTATGACGTTTATAACGTGCATAAATATCACTTGCTATATATCCTAACGGATGCCCAACATGCAATCCTGCTCCTGAAGGATAAGGAAACATATCTAACACATAATATTTAGGTTTCTCAGAAGTGTTACTAGCTTTAAAGGTTTGGTTTTTTGCCCAAAACTCTTGCCATCTTTTTTCTATTTCTTGATGATTGTATTGCATCTTACCTTATTTATTCTTGTTACTGCAAAAAGCTTCATAAGCTTCTTGTTTTCTTTGTAATGACGTTAATTTTAAAGCTGCAAATTTACAGTTATTGTTGATATGTAAAAAGTTTAGCTGTTTTAATACTGTGTATCTTTTAAAATTAGGCGTAAAAAAACCTCATAAATTTTAAAAACTTACGAGGTTCCACTATAAAGAATAAAAAAGTGTATGAACTATGTTGGTTTCGGTTGTGTTAAAATAACCTGAATTTATTTTGGCTCGCATTCAGATTATAGTCGTAACCTTATTTATTTCTAAGGTAGTTGTATCTTTTTCTTTTTTTAAAATGAAATGCTTTAACGTAGGATTTTAAACTATGAGCGACATTATTGTTAGTAAGAGATTTTTTTCTTTAGTAATAGATACAAATACAAACAATTACTTTGCTAAATAAAACTTTATTAACCGTTATAACCAATACTATTTTTATATTTTAGAGCTCTTTACCAACGTTTATTTTTACAACTAACCCAATATGAGCCAACAAACACTAACTACTGATATTAAAAATATAGTAACCGATTTATTAGAAAATACGCTATCTCAAAATGAAATTGAATATAAGATTAATGAGCTTCATACCTATTTTAAAGACATTACTAAAATAACCGGTTCTGACACAACTCTTGAACATCTGGCTGCAGTTACGACTGCTAAAGGAAAAGCCTTAGGGCTTAATCATGCAGCAACTTGTTTATTGGATTATAAAAGAACGGTAAAGTTTTTAAAAGGTATGGTTGCTGCTATTAAAGACAAACAGCAGACACATCCTAATCAAACCATTCGTATATTTTATGCCGGATGCGGACCTTATGCTCCTTTTATTACACTAATTGCACCGCTTTTTACTCCGGAAGAGATTCAGTTTTCTTTATTAGAAATTAATCAATTATCACTCAATTGCGCTAAAAACTTAATAACGGAACTACAATTAACTCATTATGTTCAGGAATATTATTGCGCTGATGCAGTAACTTTTACCATCCCGGATGCACATACTTATCATATTGTATTTAGCGAAACTTTAGATGCTTTATTATACAGAGAATGTTACCTCCCTATCGTTTTTAATTTTCTACCTCAACTATCTAAAGATGTTACATTAATTCCTCAAAATGTTGTCATAAAAATGAGTTTGGCTCCTTATGTTATTGATGAAACTCAACAGCAAGCGGATAGTATTGACACACTTCTTGATGTACGTAAAGAAGCTGAATTAAATGCTATTCCGGGTGTTATACCCAATCAGCTTCCAAGTAAAAAAGTAGCCGTGGCTTCTCTAGGAATTGAAAGGTATAATTACTTGGTGTTAGATACCTTGGTTCATGTATATGATACCATTTGGCTTACAAGAAATGAATCTTCTTTAACCATACCTCTTCAAATGCAATTAGAACAGCCTTTTAATTTTAGTGCTATTGTTTTTACCTATCAAATAGATCCTAGTATTGAATTTAAATGTAGCTTAGAACAGTAAGTAGTTTAACCACTACTCCTTTTACGTGTAATTTTGTATTTTTTACATGTTTACGTACAGTTTTATACAAAACTACGTACAAACATGCAAATTTTGCAAAAACCGTACAAAAAAGTAAGTCAGTGACTTACCAAAAGTAAGTCGTTGACTTACTCAGTTTTGTTTTTATGGTATTATATTTGAAATCAGAACTTTAAAACTAAATTCTATGAAAACCACACACTTTTTAAAAATGACTGTTTTAGTCACCTGCTTTTCCTTATTGCTATGGAATTGTCAAGAAGATGTTATTGTAACTTCTCAAAACAAAAACATTACACAACCTCTACCTAAGTATAACATTAAAACAGTTTCTTTTAATGAGCTACAAACCAATACGGCGGTACAGCAAAAATTAAAAGAGTTAAAAACAATACTTATAAAAAACAGAACTACCCATACGCAAAAGGTATATAATATTAATACCTTAAATGCGCTATTCATACAAAACTCACAAACAAATTTACATACATATACGTTTGCTGTTAACAATACTGAAAATCAAACTAGTCTTGAAAATGTAGTACTCTCTAAACAACCTAACGGAAGCTATAATGCCTATGCCATTACTTATACACTAAGTTCTAAAGAGCGTAGTAACTTAGCTAACGGAGTACCTGTTAACGTACTTTATAAAACTACCATTACTCCTATAAAACCAGAGCAACTCTTTGCTCAAAATAGAGGCCCTGGTGGTTGCTATAAGTTTAAAGAAGTAGGAATAGAAGATTGTTCTTGCCATGACACACATGCTTCAGGAGGCTGCACTCACCCTGAAACTATTTATGAGTTTGTTGAAGTTAACTGCCCAGGAGGGGCAGGAAATGGAATATCTGATGGCTCAGGAGACAGCGGTACTTCCGACGGGCTTTCAGGAAGCGGTGGAGGTTCCAACGGTGGTTCTACTGTTACGTATCCTGTTGATTTTCAAGACCCAAGATGCCCGGCCGGAAGTGGAAAAGTATTGGTAAATGATATTTGCCAATGTACTAATGGTAAAGTAGAAGATAGTAATGGCGTATGTAATTGCCCGGAGGGAACTATTATTGATCCTTCCACAAATACTTGCGTTGAAGATGATAAAATTATAAATAACTTAACCGGTAAAGCTAAATGTGTATATGATAAATTAACCAAATCAAGTACAGATTTTAAAACAATGATACAAAAATTTGATGGTGATTTCCCTGTGAGCCATTTAAAATTAACTATAAATAATAGTTTAGATTCTGGGGTTTTTGGAATTACATTACCTCCAGTAAATTATGTAACAGAAATTCAAATAAATGGAAATGGGGTATCAAATTTATCAGATTTAGGTGCTGCTACAACATTCGCTCACGAATTAATTCATGCAGAAATTTTTAGAAAAATGCTTTCAGCAGCAAAAAAGGGTGATTTGAATTATCATAATAATCAGAATTATACAACTCAAGATAGAATTAATTATGTAAATTCATTAAAAGATAATTTTCCTGGGTTATATGATTATTATTGGAAAAGATATAAATCAACATGGAATCATAATATGATGGCTACTCATTATAGAACTACCATAGCAGATATCATACAGAATTTTGACAATAATCGTCTTTCTCGTTCAACCTATGAGTCTATAGCTTGGGCTGGTTTGGGTGAAATAGAAAACAATCAAAGTACTGTTGCTTGGCAGAATTTAACTTCTATAGAACAACAAGCTATTATTGACACCCTAAATCAATATTTTTTTAACGGAACTTCAAATTGTAATTAATTATGAGAAAAATAGTATTGTTTTTATTAATCATTGTAAAATCATATTCTCAAGAATCAACATCAAATTATTTTTTTATAAATGGACAAAAGTTTTCAAAGCAAACCAAGTATGTGATGTATGATTCTAAAGAGGATGTAAAAAAAACTACTAATGATAAAATATATTTTTTTATTCAAGGAGAAGCATTTGAATTTTTGAGAAATAAGTTTAGGGTAGACACATGCAGTATCAGAAATTTAAAAAAAATAAAAATAGAAAAAGTAAAAGGTCTATCCGACAGAGAATATTTGTTTTATAAACAAAGTTTAAACAAAATAAAAGGAAAGGAAGATAAAATACTTGGACCAATGCCGATAACCAAAAATCACAATTATTTTAAGGTTATTATTGTAGAGAAATATGAAGATAAAATTTTGAAATATGATGTTGATTGGACTTATACAGGAACAAGAGGGTTTAAAGTAGTTAACAAAAAGAGGAAATAACTCACCAGATTATGTAATTACTATTGCTTTAAATAATAATACTAATGAACATGGAGTAAACTACAGGTCCAATCTTATGAATGCTAAAACTGTTGCTCATGAAGTAATTCATGCTGAAATGTTTAGAAAATTACTTTCAATATCTCAACACTCTAGCATACAATTAACTAGATCTCAAATAATACAATTGAGTAATAATTTCCCAGGATTGTATGATTATTATATGAGATGGAAATGGAATGTAGCCCCTAGTCAAAGTCCTTCAAGTGCCCAACATGAAGCTATGGCTCAACATTATAGAAATATTATTAAGGCTACATTAAAAGAATTTGATAATACGCAAACTAAAGATGTATACGATGCTTTATCATGGACTGGTTTAATGGGGACAGGAACTTTTGATCAAACAACAGGACTATACTCTAATTCTACTGTTGCTTGGAGTAGCTTAACTAAACAACAACGATTAGATATTCTTAATAAAATAAAGGTTTTTAATTCTAAAAATGATAATTGTAATTAATTATGAAAAAAATACTAGTAATACTATTGTTAACGTATTTTGGGGTATCATCTCAAAATAAGGAAGATATTGTTCTGATTTCAACGCACAAAAAAGAAGAAACTAAAAATTCGATAATATTTAAAATTAATCAAGAAAATTTTCGATTTAATAAAACGAATTTTTCTAAAAAGAATACTTATTTAAATAAACATAGTTATAAAATATTATCCATAAAAGAATTAAATAATGAAATCAAAATAAAGCTCAAGAATGATAAGCTTCAAGATAAGTTTATTTCAATGTATTACGATAAATACTACAATATTTTTGTGTTTGAAAAAATCTGTAAAAATTATGGTACACTATACCAAGTAGAATGGATTCTAAAGGTGGACACTAAGGAAATAGATTGAAATAGAATTACCCAAATTATAGAAACTTTACAATAAATAGTTTAAAAGAGTTTGAGTCTAATTTAGACAATAAAGTGTATGAAGCTTTAGCATGGGAAGGATTGGATAAAACTAGTATTATTGGTTGGCAACAAGGGGAATATCAGAAACAGAAAAAACAAGAATAAGAAATGTTCTCTCTAACTATATAAATAACAATAAAAATCAAAACTGTCAATAATGAAAAGTATTATCTGTTTAATTAGTTGTTTACTTACTTGTAATATTATTTTTAGCCAAGAAAATAAAGAAACAATTTACCTATTGTTTAATAATGACAACAAAAAAACATGTAAAGTTGAAACTGAATTTTCACATGATAATGATGGTGTAATAGATGGTTATAAAACAACTGGTAAGTATAGAAAGAAAAACACTAAAAATTTTATTTATTTTAATATTTGCGATGAGAAGTTTTCTTTTAATAGAAAAAAAAATAAGGTGGATACTTGTAATATTTATTATTTAAAGAATATAAAATTCTCAACCATAGATTATATAAATAAAAAAGTTAAAAGTTCAAATCTTGGTTACTTATTCAAAAATTCTATTTTTAAAAATATTTATATTATTGAAAAAATATCAGAAAAAACAATAGTTAAGTATAAAGTTTCTTGGGCAGGTGAAACTTCTATTGAATAGCCCACCTACATTAATTTACGAAAATCCTGATTCCTTTTTAGGAAACAATATGATGACTTTTATTCCAGTTTTTCTAATTTATACTCCAATTACATCAATGAAATTGGATACCAAAATTGATTTTGATAATAATCAACACTCCAATCAATTTTATTTAGATATTGCTTGGGGAAGGATTAATTTATGAAAGAAGTAGTAATGCTATCTCTATTTGGGTTGACTTAGCACAAACAGAAAAAGATAGAATAAAAAA
>NZ_JBOCUK010000058.1:0-8879 GCF_050606265.1 Tenacibaculum sp. TC6
CTCGTGGTTCCTTGACCTTGATCACTTCCTATATCTGCAACTCCTCCTGAGTTTACAACAGTAGGAACTCCATTACTATCTACACCTCCGGTTATTCTTCCGTTTCCATCTAATTGACTTGCTATTACATTCTCATCTCCTTCTATGGCATCAGAACAACCGTCATTATCTGAATCGGTATCTAAATAATCTGGTGTTCCATCTGAATCTGTATCTAAATTTTCACAAGCAAATAATATTAATTCTATTCCATCTGCTCCAATTCCAAATCCTCCATTTTGAGTAAAATTTAAAGTAAATGTAGAAATTGTACCAAAAATCCTTAATGACCCAGCAGCAGTACCATTACTATCATTTGCTGTACTTTCACTACCCCATCCTGATACTGGTGTTCCTGCCCCTCCATCAGTTACTGTATTTGATGTTACTAAAAAATCAGATGTTCCTGCCTGTCTTTGCCACGTTAGCCCTCCTTGTAAGGTAACCATTGCTGAATTTTGGTTTACTCCATCACTTCCTCCTATTTTATCTAAATGTATGGTTGGGTTTTTTACCTCAACAGGATTTCCTAATGAATCCTCAAAGCTTACGGTTAAATTTGTTCCAAAATCAAAAATCCCAGCCAAGGAAGTATCTAAGGCAAGTGGTTCAGACCAAAATGATTGATTATTGAAAGTATCATTAGTAAATCCGTCCGCATCTGTAGTGGTTATCCTTGCTATTACTCCATTTCCATAATTATATGTTGCGGTAGTTCCTGAAATTGTCCATGAGCCTGATTGTGAAGGCGTACATAAACCTTCATTAACATCTAAAATTCCATCATTATCGTCATCTAAATCTACTTCATCAGCAATTCCATCTCCGTCAGTATCTTCTAAAACGGTTACAAGTACCATAGCGGAATCACAGTTAGTTGAAGGTTCACAAACATTGTATACCAATTCATATACACCTGGTGCGACACCTGGTGCAACGTTTACTTCACCTGTAGAAGTATTTAAGGTTATCCCAGGATCTCCTGTACTAACCTGAACTAATTGAACATTTGAAACTGAAGGATTAGTTACACCTGCCACTGAATCGTTAACTAATACATTTGCTACAGCTACGCCTCCCGTTGTAGAAACTGCTTGACCTTGATCATTATTTGCTATAATAACAGGTACTCCTCCTACCCTTGATATAAAAACACCTGAATCATATTGATTATCTCCAACATCGGCAATCGCTATTTTCATATGATACGTTATGCCCGGAGTTAAATTAATATTTGCCGTAAATTTTTTGGTAATCCCATTAAATTCAACAAAAACAGGCGGTGTATTTGGATTTGTATTACATGTTGCAGGCGTGTTATTTGGATTTGCATCATCATCAGGACTATGTCCATTTACAATAAACTGAGCTGCTTGGGTTAAATCTGCCCCCCCTGATGTTCCTTGACAACCAATAAAACCTGCATTGATATTATTAACGGTTACTTCATTACTTGTACCCGGAACAAGTGCCAAATTTAAAGCAGGCTGTTCTACACCATCATAAACACCATTACCATTTGAATCAACCCCTTCTGGTATTGTTGGATCTGAATTTGTAGGATCAGACACAAAAAAACCAAATACATCATTAAAAGACGAGCCAACGTAATCAGGATATTCTTCTGACCCAAATTGATATTCTAATAAAACCCCTGTATAATCTGGCAAAGCCTGAAAGTCAAATTCGAAAACAACTACATCATAGATAGCATTATTGTTTACATTTCTTAAATCCGGATCACTAAAAGTAGTATTAGGCCCACTAGAATAGCTCAATAAATCATTTGTTGTAAACACCCCATTAACATCAGATGATGTAAAAGCAATACCACTATCAATTTCAAGTGCAGCTCCACTAAGCCCATTAGAAAACAATGCTATTTGATTTGTTGAAGTTCTTCTTATTACTGGATTAGTTATAGAAACTCCTGTAGACTGTAATTCAGCTGCTATTGCAGCAGCTGTTGGATTGGCAGTAAACGTAGCCTGCCCCCTAGCTCCTAAACTCAATAACAGTAAAAAAAGGAAAAAAAGTAGATTTTTTTGTTCACCTAATCTTTTCTTCAGACAATTTAAAGAGTAGAATTTTACCATATAATTATATTTACGTCAAAAACCTCTTATTTCTAAGAGTTTATCTTATTTTAAAAAATTATATGGGAGTATATATTATAAAAATACAAAAGACCCCCAAAAAACATACATTTAGCCGCAATGCGACAAATTTATAGTTTGGGGGGACATTTCTAATAAAGAATACACAAATATAAACAACTTTTACTTTATATCTGTTTTATATTTAGAAACTTTTTTCTAAAAAAAGTCACACTATAACAAAAATTTATTTTAAAAAAATCAAAAATCAATAAAACACATAGAAAACAAATATAAAAAAGCGTTTTTAAGACGTTATAAAAAATAAATTAACGGTCACTACTCCAAATAAAAAAACAAGTCTTAAACCTTTTAAAATTGTGTTTTATTTTTTCACTTCTTTTAAAACATTGAATAAATGTACAATTTCCTCTTTTTTGTTAAATTTACTAAAAGAGAATCGTATTGATGATTTTTCAGCTTCAGCTTCTTTTAAAAAAGCTCCTAAAACATGTGAACCTTTATTACTTCCACTTTGACAAGCACTACCTCCTGATACAGCAACACCTTTTAAATCTAAGTTAAAAATCATCATTTTATCATTAAAAGGGAATCTTACATTTAGAATAGTATAACTACTTTTTTCTAAATTATCAGACTGGCCATTAAATTCAACATTGGGAATAATAGTTTTTATTTCTTCAATAAAATATTTTTTTAGTGATTCTATTTTTTCTTTATCCTCTTTCATTTTATCAAACGATATTTCTAAAGCTTTTTCCATTCCTAAAATAGCATGTACATTCTCAGTACTAGAACGTACTCCTCTTTCTTGATCTCCTCCATGCAACATAGGTTTTAACGCAATTCCTTTTCTAACAAAAGCAAACCCTACTCCTTTAGGCCCGTGAAATTTATGAGCGCTAGCTACTATAAAGTCTATAAATACTTCTTGTAAGTCCAACTCATAATGCCCTATAGCTTGTACCGTATCTGAATGAAAATAAGCATTATACTCTTTACATAACTCAGCAACTTCTTTAATAGGCAATAAGTTTCCTATTTCATTATTAACCCACATTAAAGAAACCAAAGTTTTTGAATTGGATTTAAGTAAGGCTTCTTTTAACTCATCAAGATGAATATCTCCTTTATCATTTATTTCTAAATAAACAACAGTTACTCCATACACTTCCTTTAAGAAATCAATGGTATGTATAACCGCATGGTGTTCAATCTTGGTAGTAATTATTGTTTGAACTCCTAAATTTATTACTGCATTTTGTAAAATTAGGTTGTCTGCTTCTGTTCCTCCTGATGTAAAAACAATTTCTCCAGCAGTTACATTGAAATGTTTTGCTATATTTTTTCTAGCTTTTTCAACTGCAGCTTTCGCTGTTCTTCCAAATTGATGTGTTGATGATGGATTTCCAAAATTATTACTCATTGAATGCGTCATCACTTCAATTACCTCAGGCAAAATTGGCGTTGTTGCTGCGTTATCTAAATACACTTTTTCCATAATGCAAAGATAAAACTAAATTGGGTTTTGATAGACATATACCTCAGTAGCTCCTAAACCATATTTTTGATAAGAAGCATCATAATATTCAACCGGATATTTATTTAACAAGTAATTCAGTTCTGTTTTCAATACTCCTTCTCCTATTCCATGAATGAATACTATTTTTGAGATTCTTTTTGACAAACAATATTCTATTTTCTGTCGTGCTATTTCAATTTGGTACGACAGAATATCGTAATTATCCATCCCTTTGGTAGACTTCATTAATTTTTCAATATGCAAATCTACCTCCATTACTATTTCATTTTTCGTTTTTACAAACTTTTTGTTTGTTTTCTTTTTTTCTTCGTTTTTCTCTTTTAAAAGTGTATTGTTAATATGTAGGTATTTACTTAAATCTTTTTGTTCTACTTCTATCTTCACCAATTCGGATTTTAAAAATTGGTACTCCATTCCATCTTCACTTTTAACTATTATAAAATCATTAGCAAAACCAGTAATAACACCTTTTATTACATCATCTATGACAGCTACTTTATTTCCAATTTCAAAACACATAATTAACTATTACTTAATTCACTAAAAAAAGTTAGCATTTACTTTTGTAGATAATTCAGTTTGCAAAAGAACATTAAATAAATGATTAGCTCCAAAAATATCAACACAAAAATTTTCTTTGAAGATGCAAGAAACAGTTTACATTTAAGTGAAGAACGAAAAGATCTTTTGCTTCAAATAGCAGATACAATTGTTGATGAATATTTAGATCGTGAAAAACTTAATCTTAACTTTATTTGCACACATAACTCAAGACGAAGTCAACTAGCCCAAGTATGGTGTTTTTATGCAATCGATTATTTTAAACTGAAAAATCTTTTTTCTTTTTCCGGCGGAACTGAAACAACTGCTTTTCATAGAAATACGGTAAAAACCTTGCAACAAGCCGGTTTTGAATTTAATGTAGAAGATTTTTCTCACCAAAACCCTAAGTACTTAGTTTCTTTTAAAGGTTGTAAAAATTCTTTAATGGCTTTTTCTAAAACTTTTGATAACCCTATAAATGATTACCCTTACATTGCCATAACCACTTGTGATAGTGCTGACAAAAACTGTCCTTTTATTCCGGATGCTATTTATCGTTTTCATTTACCTTATACAGACCCAAAAACTTCAGATACTTCCGAAAATACTAAAGAGACTTATTTAGCGGTAAATAAACTTATAGCCGGAGAAATGTACTTTTTATTTGAAGAAATTAAAAAGTACATTTAATACGACATTCTAAACTTTGGTGTCTTTATCGTAGGGTATGCTTTTTAAAATATGATTAATTACATTTATTCTTGCAATAGTTTTTCTGTTAGCTCTGATAACTTTCCAAGGAGAAATAACTGTATTTGTTCTGGAAAACATTGTCTTTTTATATTCTGTATAATCATCCCAAAGCTCTTGCGCTCTTTCATCTACGGGAGTCATTTTCCATTGTTTTAACGGATCATTTTTTATATCATTAAAACGCTTTGCTTGTTCCTTTTTAGTGATAGACATATAGATTTTTACTAAGCGGATTCCTGATTCTAAAATCATTCGTTCAAAATCATTAACCTGATTCATAAAAACCTCATACTCTTCTTGTGTACAAAAACCGTTTACAGGCTCAACTACCGCTCGGTTATACCAACTACGGTCAAAAAATATAATTTCTCCGGCTTTAGGAAACTGCTCTACATAACGCTGAAAATACCATTGTGTTTTTTCATCTTGATTCGGTTTTGGCAAAGCCACTATACGCATATGTCTTGGATTAATACGCTCAGTTATTCTACGTATTGCCCCTCCTTTTCCGGCAGCATCTCTTCCTTCAAATAAAATAATTATTCGTTCATTTTGTTCAATAGCCCAAGTTTGTAATCGTATTAATTCTACCTGTAATTTTTTTAATCTTCGTTCATAACCTACGTAACGAACAGCTTTTTCTAAATTATACGGTTCTTTAGATAATATTGCTTTTAACCCTCTAGTGGTGTTAAGTTTATTTACTTCTTGTTGTGTTAAATTTTCCATAGTTTAGTCTAAATGAATTCCTGAACGATAATAACGCATTACAACATTGGGGTCTGGGTTTAATATGGTTTTAGCTTCATCTTTTCCATCATAATCAAACTGAGATAAAACATAACGCATACACTCAACTCGTGCCTCTTTTTTATCGTTTGTTTTTACTACTACCCACGGGCTGTACGTTGTATGAGTTTTACTAAACATTTCATCTTTATAAAAAGTGTACTTATCCCATAACTCTTGTCCCCTTTTATCTACCGGACTAAATTTCCATCGTTTTAACGGATTCTGATTTCGAGCATTGAATCGTCTTAATTGCTCACTTTTTGATATTGACAACCAAAACTTAATAATAATTACTCCATCTTCATAAAGCATATGTTCAAATTCCGGAACCTGCACTAAAAACTTTTTATATTGGCTTTCAGAACAAAACCCCATTACCGGCTCTACTACAGCCCTGTTATACCAACTACGATCAAAGAAAACTATTTCTCCCGGGTTAGGTAATTCTTTTATATATCGTTGAAAATACCACTGACCTTTCTCAACTTCAGTAGGCTTATTAAGAGCCACTAACCTCATTGCTCTGGGGTTTAAATGCTCTGTAAAACGTCTTATACTACCTCCTTTTCCGGCAGCATCTCTTCCTTCAAATATAACAGCTACTCTTTTATTATTCTTAGCAATCCATTGCTGTAACTTTACCAATTCAATTTGAAGTAGTTTTAATTCGTTTTCATAACTAATTTTAGCGTCAACTTTTTCAATAGGAATTCCTTTTTTCTTAGCAACAGCCCTTAATTCATCATTAGACGTAATACTCTGAAAATCACTTATAGTCAACCTTGGTCCTTCCTCCATAAATAAAAAAAGTAATTAAATTAATATTTTAACAGTGGATATGCTAAAATAAAATGATATTTGCTTCTATGAAAAAAATTAATACACTTTTATTCATCTTATTTTCTGTTTTTTGCTATTCTCAACGAAAATACAGTAAGGAATTCAGTTTTATTAATGATAATGACTTATATATCTCTTTTTATCAGGATAGATATTATACAAACGGAATGTTCTTTACATATCGATATTTAGGTAAAACTTCAAATCCTTCCATTGAAAAGAAAATAGTTGAGATCAAATTAGGCCATAAAATGTACACTCCTTATAAAGCTATAGTAGAGTCTCCTGAGCAACATGACAGACCTTTTGCTGGATACTTATACGGGAGTTTTGGTTTTAATAAATTTTACAACAACAATTCATCTTTTAAAACTTCTGTAGAAATTGGCGTGATAGGTCCTAATTCATTTGCTAAAGAATTACAAGATTTTATTCATGATATCTATGGTTTTAAACGAGCTGTTGGATGGAAATATCAAATTCACAACGCTTTTGCGTTAAATGTTAATGCAGCATATTCTAAAAACTTAACAGAAGAATCTACTTTATATGATATTACTTGGACCAATGAGGGTAATTTAGGAACAGTTTTCACCAATTTTTCAACTGGCTTTTATGGCCGAGTAGGTTTAAAACCCTTACAAAAAATGGCTAACTCTATAGCTTTTAACAGTAACCTTAACGATCAAGATTCTAAGTATAATAATGAAATAGAATCTTTTTTATACGTAAAACCTATGATTAGTTATATTGTATATGATGCTACTATACAAGGTAGTTTTTTAAATACTACAAGCCCTATAACATATACCGTTTTACCTTTAGTATTTTCTACCGAATTAGGAATACGTTTTACCAGTAATCGTTTTAATTTAGGATATACAATACATTATCATACAAAAAAGTTAAAAAGCTTGCAGGTGCCGGGTGGAAATTTTTACGGAAGTATTCAGTTAAACTACCAATTTAACTAGTTATTAAAAATAAATTTTAAAAATCATCAAATTAAAATATATTTGTAGTTCTAATCATTAGAAATTTAATCAATGAAATTTATCGTATCTAGCTCTCAATTATTGAAACAATTACAAGTTTTAGGAGGAGTTATAAACAGCAACAACACATTACCTATTTTAGATAATTTTTTATTTGAATTATCTGAAAATCAACTTAAAATATCATCTTCTGATTTAGAAACCACCATGAGTTCTTTAGTAGAAGTTGAAAGCACTGATACCGGATCCATTGCTATTAATGCTCGTTTGTTATTGGATACTTTAAAAACTTTTCCGGATCAACCGTTAACTTTTAAAACCGAAGGAGACAGTACTATTGAAATTATTTCAGAGCAAGGTAAATATGATATGGCTTATTTTGGTGGAGATGAATTCCCCAAAGCTGTTGAACTACCTTCTCCAAGTAGTACAGAAATTCCTTCACATATTTTAGCTACGGCAATTAATAAAACCATTTTTGCTACGGGTAACGATGATTTAAGACCTGTAATGAGTGGTGTATTTTTTCAATTTAATTCAAAAGAATTAACATTTGTTGCCACTGATGCTCATAAATTAGTAAAATATACTCGTACAGATGTAACTGCTGATAAAACTGCAGAATTTATTATGCCTAAGAAACCTTTAAATCTTTTAAAAGGTATTTTAGGTGGTTCTGAAGAAAATGTTACTATTGAATATAATGATACTAATGCTAAATTTACATTTGACAATGTTGTATTAATTTGTCGTTTAATTGACGGAAAATATCCTAATTACGAAGCAGTTATTCCTAAAGAAAACCCAAACAAATTAACAGTAGACAGAGCAACTTTCTTAAACTCAGTACGTCGTGTATCTATTTTCTCTAGTAAAACTACTCATCAAATACGTTTAAAGATGGCTGGTACTGAGTTAAATATTTCTGCTGAAGATTTAGATTACTCAAACAAAGCTGATGAACGTTTAATGTGTGATTACCAAGGTGATGATATGCAAATTGGATTTAACTCACGTTTTTTAAGCGAAATGCTAAACAACTTAAACTCTAACGATGTATTAATTGAAATGAGTTTACCTAACAGAGCCGGAATTCTTACTCCTATAGACGGAACAGAAGACGGTGAACAAATTACCATGCTTGTAATGCCTGTTATGCTAAACAATTAATTTAGCATACATAATGAGTCGTCCTAAAATAGGTTGACAGATTTAAAAAATATTATTTAAACCAGAGAGGCTAGCTTCTCTGGTTTT
>NZ_JBOCUK010000059.1:0-6807 GCF_050606265.1 Tenacibaculum sp. TC6
AAAGCTGATGGAACTACCGTAGATATCGAAGAAACCGTAACTGCTGTTGCCAATACCGTGACCGGACATAAAATCGCAGACTATACCGATGAAAACGGTAACGCTGCTAATATCAACGAAACCGTAACTACACTTTCTCAAAATACTTCAAGTGGAGTTATTACCTATACCAATGAGTCTGGAACTAATCAGACTGCGAATGTAGTTGCTGCCGAAGCTAACAACAATATTACTATTGGCGCTAACGGAGGTGCATATTATGCTGGACCTACAGTTAAAGCTGCTGGTAAAGTTACAATGACGTATAACGCAGACGCAACCAGTACTTATAATTCTCACGCTATTGCAAAGCAGTATAACGTTGCCACTGTTACCAGAATAAGTGAAGGAAACTATCAAATTACCTTTACCAACGCTATGTCTAGTAATAATTATATCATTCAGTTAGCCATTAAAGACTGTGGTGGTAATTGCCCAGGAAATACTAATGCTAATTATGACGATCCGGGTATTACTTACTACGATCAAACAACTACAGGTTTTAAAGTTAACATTGGGGATGCAGATAATGGAACTACTCAAAAAGATGATATTGATTTAGAATTTATGTTTACTGTAATAGATTTTTAAAAAATGAAGTTAAAATATATATACATTATAATACTCTTATTTTTCCCTTTTATCATAAAAGCTCAAATAGATGCTAATTCAGTAATGGGAATTCCGCAAGTAACAAATAATACTGAAATGCTTTCTATTACCGGAGCACAAGAAAGCTCTATGGTATATAATATTGCCCAAAAAGGCATTTATATTTTCGATGGAACAACTTGGGTATCTACAAGTGGAAATAACTGGTTGATCAACGGAAATAACGGGGCTACATCTTCAAACTTTTTAGGAACGACTAATGATGTTCGAATGCAAATAAGGTCTAACAACCTCCCTATTTTAGAATTCGGAAGAAGACAAACATTGAACTTAGTACAAAGCTATCCTGATTATACCGATAATAATCAACCTTTGGTTTATATAAGAGGGAACGGAAATATTTCAGCATTACAATTCGCTTCATCAGGTGCTTCTTTTTACAGGCCTATGTTTTTTACAACAACTAATGGAAGTTTCAGACTTAAAGGAAGTAGCGGAGGAACAGATTTATTTGAAATCGGTTCAGCTGGACCTGCCAACGACGGAAGAATGGAATTTATTGTAGGTGATGACGGAAATGAACCCATTGTTTTTAAACGTTATGATTATAGAAATGGTCAGTTTAATACTGAATTATTTAGAGTACAAGGAAGCAATAATACCGCAAATGCAAAACCTAGATTTGGTATTAACATAAACCCACAACATGTTGCTCTTGATGCTACTTATAATGATTCATCCAACACAGGTTATAATATTGCTAATTCAACTTTACAAGTTAATGGTTCTGTCTCAACAGCTATATTAAGAACAACTGCAAGTATTACCTTAACTGAAGATCATTATACTATAATTATAACAGGAGCTCATAATATTACACTTCCATCTGCAGCAAGTTGTACAGGTAGAATTTATATCATTAAAAATATATCGGGAGGTAATAGATCAATATCAACATACAGAAATGGAAGTGATGGTAACTCCACAAATATAGGAAACAATAAACGCTTATGGTTACAAAGTGATGGTAGCTTTTGGCAACAAATAAACTAACAAAATATAGTAAAATGGGGGCTTAATTTTAATATAAAATCATTAGCAATGAAAA
Source organism: Tenacibaculum sp. TC6 (assembly GCF_050606265.1). Classification (NCBI taxonomy): domain Bacteria; kingdom Pseudomonadati; phylum Bacteroidota; class Flavobacteriia; order Flavobacteriales; family Flavobacteriaceae; genus Tenacibaculum; species Tenacibaculum sp. TC6. The sequence goes on from NZ_JBOCUK010000059.1 coordinate 1,760, forward strand.
CAACTACAACTATACTTATCTTTTTTATAACCCATATTACATTTGCTCAAATAGATGCCAATTCTGTTTTGGGACTTCCTTCTGCTTCAAATGATACCGAAATGAATGGCATTACCGGAGCACAAGAAGGTGCTATTCTTTATAATATAACGCAAAAAAATATTTACTTTTTTAATGGTAGTAATTGGATCACTCCTTCCAGTTCAGCTACAAACATCTATTCAAATGACGGTGTTTTAACTAGCTCAAGAACTGTTGGAGGAGGTAACAATTCTCTTACTTTTAATAATTTAAACAACTTTCAGGTTTTTAGTAATAATGCTTCTCAGATATTTTCAACCGGAGCTCTACAACTTGGTTCTACAGGTAACAGCACCCAACTAACAGGTGCATTAGGTCTTACTCTTACAGCTACGTCAAATGGAATAACTCTCAACGGAAATACTAGTATCAATAATAACCTTAGTGTTACTGGCTCATTTGCTGATAGTAGTGCTTTAACAGGTACCACCGGGCAAGTCTTAACTTCAACTGCTACCGGCACTCAATGGAAAGATATAAAATTGGCCGAAGTAGTTAACAAAACATCTAATTACACTTTAACAGCAAATGATAACGGAAAAGTATTTACATTTAACAGTAGTACAGACATGACCCTTACTGTTCCTAATGGACTTCCTGTAGGATTTAACATCAGTATTTACCAAACCAATACAGGTAAAGTTACTGTAAGCGGAAGCGGTGGTACTACTATATTAAATAGGCTTTCCCGCTTTCAAACTGCAGGTAAAGATGCCGGAGCAGGTTTGATATGTACCAGCACTAATAATTTTCATTTAACCGGAGATTTAAAAAGATAGTAATGTTTAAACTTAAATTTTTTATAGCTTTCACCTTTATTGTCTCTCAAAACCTTTTTTCTCAAATAGGTCACTATAACCACTACCCTACTACAAAACCTTTTCACATTCTTGATGAAAAGTTAACCAGTATTAGTTTTGCCTTTTCCATGAGAGTTTTAGAAAGTGATTATAATGGTCCACTTGTCAGATTAAGAAGAGATGGAGATAATGCTGAACAAGATTTTGGTTGGGGAGATAATGATATTGTAGATGTAGCAGCGATTAATGCATGGAGAGCCGGTAATAATGTATATGTACGTACCTGGTACGATCAAAGCGGACTTAATAGAAATGCTATTCAAACTGACGTTACCAGGCAACCTCGTTTTTACCCTAATGCAACCCAACCTTATTTTCAGGGAGATGGTAATAATGATTATTTAATTATTAATACTCCTAACGGCATACAAGATGTAACAAATTCAGGAGACCAAGGTACTGTAATCACTATTGCCCGAGCTACGAGCCAAAGTCAACATTCGTTTGGAGTTTTAAATAATAGTAACAGATGGTCAAGTCATATTAACTGGGGAGATGGAAACGTATATTTTGACCCCGGTATTTGCTGTAATTCAACAAGAGCGTTTAACAACACTGCAAATGTAGGTATATGGGAAATATATACTTTTATAAAAACGAATACCAATGTAATAGCCAGGTCTGGTGGTACTCAACGTTTTAATGGAGCTCATACAACTGGAAGGTGTACTCGAACAGAAGATTTTACGATCGGATGGGCCAATGGTAACCAAACCAACCTTCATTCTAATACCGGATTTATGGAATTTATAATGTATAGAACTGATATTAATGCTACAGAATACCAAGAAATAGAACAAAACTCAATTACTTTTTGGGGAATATAAATCAGTGATCAATTCCTTTTTTTATACAAAATCCTTTATTAATCTATATTCATACACACACATCAAAAACATTATTTGTCGCAAGAGTAAAATAATATTTTTGAGCCATAAGTAGTTAAAAATATGTGACTTTATTATAAATAATGAGTCATATAAGTATAAAAACAAAAGTTTTACAACTAAACTTAAATAAGTACAAAAGCACTAAATGAAACATAAAGTAAATCTCACCAAAACCAGAGGTCACTAAAAAGAAACATTTAACAAAAAAGCAAAGTACTTAAGAAAAATTGATTAAATAGATATTTTAAAAAAGGTTAATACATACTTACGAGCAAGTTTAGAATCTATCTCACTACTTATCAAAAAGATAACTTTACTCTGTAAGTGTTTATATTAAAAAAAGACTATCTTTGTGGCCTTTATTAAAAACTAACAAAAAACATTAATTATATAAGTTTGAATAGACAGACAATATAAAATATTCATTTTTTTAGAATAGTAATAAAAAATAAATAAAATACGGGGGTATTATGAAAAGTTTTTTATCTACGATAGCTATCGCTATGCCTATTTTTTTGGGAGCACAATCTGCGTTCCACAATCTTGGAAATATTAAATTGCACGATGGTGCTAACATTGGTTTTCATACAGATTTTATTAATGATGGTAGCTTGGACAATAATAATTCAGGATTAGCCGGTTTTTACAGTGACAATGAAATTAGAAGTATATCCGGTAATAATGAAGCCATTTTTAAGGATGTAGAAATAGATGCCGTTAATGATGTAGAATTATATACTTCTTTAGGAGTTACCAATGATATGAACTTTGTTAATGGTAAAATATATACTCCAAGAAACAATGTCAATACTTCTCTTGATTTTATAAATTATAATTTATATGCCGGTGAAGATAATTCAAGACATGTTGACGGTTATTCATCAGTTATAGGCGTTGATAACTTTATATTTCCTATAGGAGATGATAATAGAATCAGACCAATGATTTTAACTACTCAAAACATCAACAATAAATATAGCGGAGCATATTATTTTAACAATCCAAATACACCTCCAACACATTTTACTGAAGTATTTTCTACAACACAAAAACAAGCTTTTATTGACAATATTAGCATTCTTGAGTTTTGGGATTTAGACGGAGCTAATGAAACTAAAATTACATTAACATGGGATAACAATAGTAATGTTGGTACAATTAATTCAGACATAAAATTGTTAACAGTGGTTGGATGGAGTGCATCAGAAGGAAAATGGATTGATTTAGGTAACAGTGCTGTAAATGGTGATATTAATAAGGGGCAAGTTACTTCTAACACCTTTATTCCTGATAACTATACAATAATCACAATTGGATCTCATTTTTCTGAAGATCAACTTACTGATGTTAATTTAATTTTTACCCCAAATGGTGATTCCACAAATGAGACTTTAGTTTTTGAAGGCTTAGAGCGTTACAAAAATAATAGCCTTTCTATTTTTAACAGATGGGGAAATACAGTATATGAAACTACCAACTACAAAAATGATTGGAAAGGTAAATCTATTGGACGAGCAACTATAAATAAAGAAAACGACTTACCTGTGGGTACCTATTTTTACACTTTAGCATTAGACAATGGTGAATCCGTAAAAAATCAAAAAGGGTGGATTTACATTTACAGATAAAACATCATTTTTTTACTCATTCAATACCTGTTTAGGAGTTGTCGGGTTATACCCAAAATCGGCATCCGGCAATTCTATTCCTAGTTGATTAATAATAAAACCAACACTGGCAAAATGATGTATTGCATGGCTATGGGCTTGTATTAATGCACTACCTATAGTATATTTTGCAGTAACTCTCCCTGTACCTAAATCATCAGTTACATAAATTATCTGATTAAAATCAACCGATGATAAACCATATAAACTTTCCAGTACTTTCTCAAAATAAGTAAGTCCTTCACTTATCTTCTCTTCTGCTAAAACATTTCTTTTTCTATCAGAAAAATCAACATTTCCGGTTTCTAAACCATTAAAAATACAGGAAAACACATCCAATACATGACGCATATGAGTACCAATGCTAGAATAATAAGGGGCTACGGACTTATCACTATACTCTTCATCATTAATACTATTCAATAATTTTATACCTCTTTGTAAATTTTTATCTATAGCTTCAATCATTGTTTTAATATTATTTTAAAAAGTAAGTCGTATAAATATAAGGGTATTTTACGATTTATAGATAATATTTTTTTACACATTCATAAACAATTAACAAACAAATACTTACCGTCAAATTATTCTTTCTCTAATTTCTCAAAATAATTTTTGGCACATATTTTGGAAACCATACTCCAAATGCGGAAGCTGAAAAGCATATAGAGTAGGCATAACCCTAAAATAAGCAATTATGAGAACAGGGATACTTTTTTTATTAGCAACCATGTTATTAACTCCAATAAGAGCCAATGACACAAATAAATCAACTAGCAAAATTGGGGTTACAAACCATTACAATAACTCTGTTTCCTTTATGGAAAGAGGGGTTGAATTCCATGTATTTTTAAATGGAGATTTTGATTTTAATACCCATCCTGGTGATACTCGATATGTAGATTACTACGGAAGACGTACCAGAATAGACAGAGGCATTAGAATTGAAAGAGATTCGAGAGGAAGAATTAGAAGTGTAGGGAATGTTTTTGTAAATTATGACTATTCAGGTAAAGTTACTAGAATTGGTAATATATTTATGAAATACAAAAGAGGTTTATTAACCAAAGTTGGGAACCTACATATTAAATATGACCGATGGGGAAATCCACGTTATAAAGGATTTATAAAACCGGGAAACCGATATAATGATTATGAAACCTGTGATGATGATGGTTTTAATATTGATATAGATATTAATATTGGCGATATTTATGACTATGATGATGTTTACTTTTTCAGAAGAGATTTTAGCAACAATTATCGTCAATTTAGAGAAGACAACAACTATTACTACTATAGAGCATTACCAAATGCTAAAATAGGGAATCGTAGTAAAGTGTTAAGACGAAAAAAAAGCAAAAATAACAACACACATTATTATAAAGGAACAACTCCTGAACAAACAGGAAAATCAAGAAGAAATAGATAAAAAAATAAAATCCGAGTTTTAAAACTCGGATTTTATTTTTTTATCTTGTCCCGTCCTGAAATAGCGTTACACTAAAAATTAAGTGTCATGAAAAACAAACATGTAAAACGTACTCAAA
>NZ_JBOCUK010000060.1:0-6758 GCF_050606265.1 Tenacibaculum sp. TC6
GTGTGCGCTTTTTCTTGTGTGGACTCGTATTCATAAAATAAGTCTAATTTGTGTCAACTTATTTTAGGACGGGACAAATTAATAAAAAAAGATCATCAAATTTGACGACCTTTTTTATAACATGAAGGAAACCTTCAACCTTTAGATAGAAATCCCCCCGAAAATCTATCTTTATTCCCTTATGACACAACCTTTTTGTAATGGTCACATTTTTTTAAATAATTAATAAAAAAAGACCATCAAATTTGATGGTCTTTTTATAACGTGAAGGAAACCTTCACTATTAGATAGAAGTCCCCCGAAATCTATCATTAATTTTTATCTAAAGGTAGCTTTGATTCTATATATACCCACAAATATATGTATTTTTTTAAAATCTTCTTATTTTTTAAGAACTATTTTACTGTTAACCACATCCTTAATTGGCAAAATTATTTTATCCTCATTTGTATTAATGGTTAAACAAATATTATCAATTGCAATTACTACACCTTCAACATCTCCGATGATTACTCTATCTCCAATCGCTATGTTTTTTCTTGAATAATAACCAAAGAGCAATCTTGCTACAGCATCTCTAGCTCCTAAACCAAATGCAATAGTAAATGCCAGTAAAACAGAACCTATTAATAAGGTTAAATTACTTTTAATTACTGAAGTATCTACCCCAGCTTGATCTAATGCTGTAATTGATAAGAATACGACAATTAAATAAAATGCAATATTTCCTACTAAATTTCCTCCTGAAATTTCAAGAGATTTAAACATAGATTGAATTGCTTTTTTTACCATAGTACCTAAATACGCACCTCCTACAAAAATTCCAAGCGCGGTCAGTAATTTTGGTAAATATGCAAAGAAACTTCTTATACCATCTGACACTCCATTTAAACCAAACATTTCGGCCCCCACCATAACAAACATAAAAATGAGAAACCATTTTAGCACGGCTAAAATCACATTAGTCAGCACTATGTTTATGGTAGTATCTCCAAAAATTTGCGTGTTGCTTAATTTTTTTGACCACTCATCTATTTTAGTTCTTGCTAAAGCTTTTCTTACTATGTATAAAAACAGCTTTATAACCAACCATGAGGTTATAACAAATGCAATAAAACCTACCACTGTTGGTAATGATTCTATCATATCATCAAAAATCTTTTTGAATGGTTCTAATACGTCTACTTGTAAAGAAATCATAATAGTATTGTTTAGTTAATGAAGTTAATCTGTTTCTTTTTTGTTTTTGTTATTATCTGAAGGAGTTCTTCCTCCACCTAACAAATCTGCAATTGTATTAGGATACTTCACCACAAATAAATCGGCTACGTCAATAGAAAGCTTAATCATTGCCACATCGTTAAGTACTTTTTTTCTAAGTACCTCCGGCAATTCTTCGTTATGTAATATTTTCTTAAATGGATTCTCCATGCTAATTACAACTCATTATACGTTTCTATGACTTTAGCTTTCGCTCGTTTTAAACGCATTTTTACTGCGCTTTCTCCTAACTCTAGCACTTCTGCTATTTCTTTAATGCTCATATCATCTTGATATTTCATTAACAAAATCATTTTTTCAGAAGGTGCTATTATTTCCAATGCTTTAGCTAATTTATCCGACTTTAATTCAAACAGTTCTGCGTCATCTATTTCGTCTAAGCCACTATCCTCCTCTTTTATTTGGTCAGTTACCACAGTAACTTTTTCTTTCTTTTTTGCACTATTTCTTTGTACATAATTAACACAAAAATTATAGGTAAAAGAATATAACCAAGTAGAAAACTTAGATTTTCCTTTAAAGGTACGTATTTTTACAAATAAGTGAATAAAAAGGTCGTGTGTTAAATCCTGCGCTTCCTCTTTACTATTAGAGAAACCGTAGCATTTATTATACACAACACCTGCATATCGGTCGTATAAAACAGCAAATAAATGGGTATCATTTTTTTCCGCTATTTTTTTCACCAGATCCTCGTCACTTAATTTTGTAACATCAATACTCTTCAACGGCTAAGTTTGGTTAACGTTTGTTTTAGACTTATAACTTGTAAGACACACTCTTTGGGTAAAGGTCACTAATACAATTTTATTTAATCAAATTTAACAAATCTTTAACAGGTGCAAAATTATTTTGAAAAAAAATATTCTCTTTTGTAACATTTTTTAATTGTGCTACGTATAAGTACTATGAAGAGTGATAAATAAATTAAAAAATACCTTTTTATTACATGAGACAACTTAAGATTACAAAACAGGTTACTAACAGAGAAACCGCCTCATTAGATAAATACTTGCAAGAAATAGGAAAAGTAGATTTAATTACAGCTGATGAAGAAGTAGAGTTAGCACAACGTATTAAGGCCGGAGATCAAAGAGCTTTAGAAAAGTTAACAAAAGCAAACTTACGTTTCGTTGTATCGGTTGCAAAACAATATCAAAATCAAGGATTAACATTACCTGATTTAATTAACGAAGGAAATCTAGGATTAATTAAAGCAGCTAAACGTTTTGACGAAACGCGTGGTTTTAAATTCATTTCTTATGCAGTTTGGTGGATTCGTCAATCTATTTTACAAGCATTAGCTGAGCAGTCAAGAATTGTTCGTTTACCTTTAAACAAAATTGGTTCTATTAATAAGATTAATAAAATGTACGCTTTCTTAGAGCAAGAAAATGAGCGCCCTCCAAGTGCTGAAGAAATTGCCAAGAAATTAGACATGACGGTTAATGATGTTAAAGAGTCTATGAAAAACTCGGGTCGTCACGTATCTATGGATGCTCCGTTAATAGAAGGTGAAGACTCTAACTTATATGATGTATTAAACTCTGGAGAATCACCAAATCCGGACAAAACTTTATTACACGAATCATTACGTATTGAAATTAACCGTGCTTTAGAAACCTTAACTCCTCGTGAAGCTGATGTTGTTAAATTATACTTTGGTTTAGGAGAACATCAACCAATGACGCTAGAAGAAATCGGAGAAACTTTTGATTTAACTCGTGAGCGTGTACGTCAAATTAAAGAAAAGGCTATCAGAAGATTAAAGCATACTTCTCGCAGTAAAATTTTAATGACTTATTTAGGATAATCCTACATATATAATATAAGAAGAAAGCCCTTTTTTAAGGGCTTTCTTTGTATTTAAAACTCAGCCTCTTTAAGTTTTAACTATATTTGCACCATAAAACAACACAACAATTTATTATTAATGGAAAAACTTATTGCTCCTTCAGTTTTAGCTGCTGATTTTGGTAACCTACAGCGTGATGTGGAAATGATTAACCAAAGTAGTGCCGATTGGTTTCATATTGACATTATGGATGGGGTTTTTGTTCCGAATATTTCTTTTGGAATGCCTGTGCTGGATGTAATATCTAAACATGCAAAAAAAACAATTGATGTACATTTAATGATTGTAGATCCGGATAGATACATCACTACTTTTGCCGATTTAGGAGCTAACATTTTAACCGTTCACTATGAAGCTTGTACTCATTTACACAGAACAGTTCAGGCAATTAAGGCAGCAGGAATGAAAGCCGGAGTAGCTTTGAATCCACATACACCAATTGCTGTACTTGAAGACATTATAGCTGATTTAGATTTAGTTTGTATTATGAGTGTTAATCCTGGATTTGGAGGACAATCTTTTATTGAAAACACCTATAAAAAAGTAAGTCAATTAAAACATTTAATTGAATTTAGCAATGCTCCTACGCTGATTGAAATTGACGGAGGGGTAACAGACAAAAATGCTAATAAACTTATTGAGGCAGGTGCCGATGTTTTAGTAGCAGGTAGCTTTGTTTTTAAAAGCCCTGATCCTATTGCAACTATTGAAAATCTAAAAGCAATTGTTAACTAAAATATACAAGCGGTAAAGAATAATTCTTTACCGCTTTTTTTCTTAATTAAATTGCTCTAGCAAATAATAGATTAAATCTGTAGTAGTTACAATACCTACCAACTCTCCGTTTTCTACAACCGGTAATGCGTGAAACTCTTTTTTAGATAAAATTTCTGCCACTTCTTTAATTGTATTTGTCGGGCTTACAGTTATTAAGTTTTTAGCCATTACTTGCTCTATGGTAAACATATTATATACTACTGTATCCACTTCATTTTCATCTTCATCAATAGCATCAGCAAAACTAATTCGTAATAAATCAGTATAACTCAACATACCAACTACTGCTTTTCCGCTTACCACCGGAATATGACGTATATTATTTTCTTTAAACAACTTTTCAGCTGCTGTTAAATCATCTGCCTTATTTAATGTGATTACATTTTTGGTCATTATTACTGATACGGGCGTTCTTTTTTTCATGTTTTTAATTGATTTATGTTTTAATTTCTATATCAAATTTCAGAAAATATCTTAGCCTAAAAACTGATATTTATCATTCTTGGAATTGTTTTATATTCGTAAATTATTAGATAGATTTATCTCTTAAAAAGTAGTATTTTTACCCAAAAGCCAATTAATCTTGATAGAAGAACTAAAATTTAATTACGGTTATTTATTTGAAGACGATTTATTACATGAAATAAATGATATTGCCGTTTATAAAGAATTTAAGGCAGATACCACTATTATTGACACTAATAGTTATATTATTTCTATTCCTCTTCTTTTAAGCGGTGCTATTAAAATTTTAAGAGAAGATGAAAATGGTGATGAGTTAGTATTATACTATTTAGAAAAAGGAGATACCTGTGCAGTTACCTTATCATGTTGTATGGGGCAAACCAAAAGTAAAATAAGAGCTGTTTCAGAAACTGATGTAAAGCTTCTTATGATTCCTAAAGAAAAAATGAGTGAATGGCTAAGCAAATATAAAAGCTGGCAAGAATTTATTTTACAAAGCTACCATAGCAGGTTACAAGAGTTTATTGAGGCAGTTGATACCATTGCTTTTTTAAATATGGATCAACGTTTATTAAAATATTTAAAAGATAAAGCGCTGGTTAATCATAACGATATTATTAATGTAACACATCAACAAATAGCTAATGATTTGCATACCTCAAGAGTGGTTATTTCAAGACTTCTGAAATCATTAGAAAAACAAGCTAAAATTAAATTACAGAGAAATTCAATTAAAGTATTAGAGCTATAGAAATTTCCTCACTAAGTAAAACATGTATCCTCCTTACTTATTTTTTTCAATAACTACTTTTTTATTGACTCATAATCTTTATTAATTTAAATATCTATGCTTTCCTAATGAGTAACTTTAGTTACATCTAAAACTTTTAAATCGTTCTATCTTTACTCTAAAATACAGAACGATGAAAAAACAAACAATACTGTTTCTTACCATCTTAGGCTTTTTATTAAGCTGTAAACCGACACAAAAAGAAACACCTATTTCAACTACTCAGAACAATTCAATAATTGTAAACTCTTCAGTGACTCATCCCGGTAAAAAGCTGTTAGAAACTAAATGCTTTGTATGTCATTCTCCAAAAACAGCTCATGACGAAAGAATTGCTCCTCCTATGGTAGCTATAAAAGCTCATTATATAGATGAGAACACTTCTGAAACAACCTTTACTAAAGAGTTCCTAAACTTTGTTCAAAATCCAACCAAAGAAAACGCAAAAATGTATGGTGCTGTCAAACGATTTGGAGTTATGCCTTATCAAAAGTTTGAAGAGAAAGACCTCAAAAAAATAGCCAATTACCTCTTTAATTATGAAATAGAAGAGCCCGAGTGGTTTAAAGAGCACTGGAAATCTGAGCAAGGCAAGGGATATATTAATTCGGGGAAAAAAGTTGGAGAAGTTAATCCTTCCAAAACTCCGGAAGAACTGGGCTTAAGCTACGCTTTAGACACCAAAAAGGTTTTAGGAAAAAACTTAATGGGAACCATTCAAAAAAAAGGAACTTTAAATGCTTTAGCTTTTTGCAATGAAAAAGCATATCCGCTTACTGATAGTATGGCAATTCATTTTAATGCTTCTATTAAAAGAGTTTCAGACAAACCCAGAAACAGTAATAATGCCGCTAATACAGAAGAAATAGAAATTATTAATGAGTATAAGAAAATTATTGATAATAAGGAAGAAGTAAAACCTATTGTTAAACAAACAGAAGAACAAGTTACATTTTATTACCCCATTGTAACTAATAGTATGTGTTTACAATGTCATGGAAACCCAAAAACACAAATACAACCGGAAGTTTTGCAAAAAATAGCTCAGTTATATCCTAATGATAACGCTCAGGGGTACGATGTTAATCAGGTTAGAGGTATTTGGAGTATTCAATTTAAAAATAATACAACACCTATACAATAGACACGTTATAAACACATAGATTAAATTAGTTTTATAACGTATTAATAATAAAAACATATGGGAAATTTTTCACAACTTATTAAAAGTAACACACCTGTTTTGGTTGATTTTTTTGCTGAATGGTGTGGACCTTGTAAAATGATGGCTCCTATTTTAAAAGATCTTAAACAAGAATTAGGAGAAGAGGTTACCATTATAAAGATAGATATTGATAAAAATCCGCACATAGCCAAAACCTATCAAATAAAAGGTGTGCCTACTTTTATGCTTTTTAAAGAAGGTAAAATGTTATGGAGGCAATCAGGTATGCTATATAAAAATGATTTGGTTTCTATCATTAAAAAATTTGATTAAAATTTAGCAATATAGATTTCTAAAAAACATCAAGACGTTTTTATAAAAAGATCAAGGTGTTTTCACCAAAACATCAAGACGTTTTACCAAAA
>NZ_JBOCUK010000061.1:0-6635 GCF_050606265.1 Tenacibaculum sp. TC6
TTAGGATCAACGAGAATGCGTGTATCGATGAAGTGGAATGCTACCCAAACAGCTTGTGAGTCATTCTCATACGGAGAGGTAGAAGATTATACGGTAAATATTACATCAGGTACTATAAACTATACAGCAATTACTACTGATACAGAAGCAACTACTTTAGATAATAATGGAGGAGTTGATTTAATGACTTATCCAAATCCTGCAATTAATTCGGTACAAGTAAAAGTAGGTTTCAGAACAGAAGGCTCAACTTATAAGATTGTAAACACGATAGGAAGTGTAGTTCAATCAGGAAAGTTATCGTCTACACTAGATGTGTCAGAGTTAAACTCAGGAATGTACATTTTAGAAGTTAATGATGGTCAGAAATTGCTAACAACAAAACTGATTAAAAAATAATTTACTTTTTATTTATTACGATAAAGTCCGAGAAACTCTCGGACTTTTTTTATTAAGTAATAAGTGTTTTTTAGTGTAAAATTTAATTAATTAAACAAAGTTGCTTGTTTGTTGTTTTATGTGTAATTATTGTTGTTTTTGGGTGTTTTTTATTTAAAAGTATACTATTAAATTGTGTAAAACTCTATGTTTTTAACTTTTTGTTATCAATTGTTTAAAAAAAATATATATTTGCTGCTGCTTTTATTTTAAAAATAACATAAATATAAAGCAGGAAAACAAAATGTAACTTAAAAACCCTTCAGAAATGAAACAAAAAATTACCCTTGCACTTCTGTGCTTATTAATGGGATCTGCTGCCTTTTCTCAAAAGAAAAGCAAAACAATCAAGCGTGATTGTTACACAGTGGAAGATCTACAACATAGAAAATCACAAGATCCTGGTCTTGAACAAAGAATGGCTCAAATTGAAGAATTTACTCAAAAAAGAGTAAAAGTAATGGAGTCAAGACAAAGTAGAATAAATGGAAATATTATTACAATTCCAGTAGTAGTACATGTTTTATATACTAATTCTACAAACAATATTAGTGATGCACAAATTCTTTCACAAATAGATGTTTTAAACAAAGATTTTAGAAGAACTAATACAGACAGAACAAATAAGTGGGCTCAAGCAGCTGATACTGAAATTGAATTTGCAATGGCTACCGTAGACCCTAGTGGAAATGCAACTACAGCAATTACTAGAAAACAGGTTAGTTCAGTAGATTGGGGAACAAAATACAAAGCATACAACGCTATGAAAAGTTCTTCTTCAGGAGGGGTTGATGCTTGGGATACTTCTCAGTATTTAAATATGTGGATTGTACCTAAAATGACGAATACTAGTCCACAAGGAGATAGAACTATTTTAGGATATGCTCAATTTCCAGGAGGTGCAGCATCTACTGATGGTTTAGTAATGATTCATGATGCATTTGGATCTACCGGAACTTTAAATCCAAGTTTTAATTTAGGAAGAACAACTACTCACGAAATAGGACATTTCTTTAACTTACGTCACATTTGGGGTGACGGAGGATGTGGTGTTGATGACTTTGTGTCTGATACTCCTGAGTCTGATGCTGCAAACTATGGTTGTGCTTCAGGTCATGTTTCTTGTGGATCAGAAGATATGATTCAAAATTATATGGATTATTCTGATGATGCATGTATGAACTTATTTACTTTAGGACAAAAAAATAGAATGCGTGCTGTTTTAGAGGCAGGAGGTTCTAGAAGAGCTTTAGCTTTATCTGACAAAGCAGGTGCGCCAGTAGTTTGTAATGCAACGGTTCCAACAGGAGTTTCAGTATCAGGAGTTACTTCATCAGGAGCTTCAGTATCTTGGGGTTCTGTGTCAGGAGCTACTTATGATGTAAGATATAAAGCTACATCTTCTTCTTCATGGACTACATCAGCAGTTTCAGGAACGTCAACTTCATTAAGTGGATTATCAGCTTCAACCCAATACGAAGTTCAAGTACGTAGTAAGTGTTCTTCAACAAATTCAAACTACAGTGCTTCTGTAAACTTTACTACTCCAGCGGTTACTATTTCTTATTGTACTTCTAGTGGAAATACTTCTTATGCAACAGGAATTACCAGAGTTCAATTCGGATCAATAGATAAAGTGGATGGGCCTTCAAAAGATAAAGGATATGAAAACTTTACTAATTTAAGTACTACGGTTTCTCAATCTTCTTCAACGAATCTTACAGTATCAGTAAATACTGATGGAAACTATAGAATTGATGCTTTTGCTTGGATTGACTGGAACCAAGATGGAGACTTTGCTGATAGTGGAGAGGCGTATGATTTAGGAAACATTAGTAATGTTTCTAACGGAGCTTTACCGGCAAAAGCAATTGCAGTTCCAGCCGGAGCTAAATTAGGAAGTACACGAATGAGAGTGTCTGCTAAATATAATTCTGATCCAACTTCTTGTGCGACTAATTTTGATGGAGAAGTAGAAGATTATACAGTAGTAGTGGGTACTGCGCAAGCCGATACTCAAGCTCCTACAGCACCGGTTAGTTTAACCGCTTCTAATGTATCACAAACAAGTTTAACGTTAAGCTGGACAGCATCAACAGATAATGTTGGAGTAACAGGTTATGATGTTTACAGAGGAACTACTAAAATCGGTTCAGATACAGGTTCAACATATAGTGTAACTGGTTTAACTGCAGGTACAGCTTATACATTCTCAGTAAAAGCAAAAGATGCCGCAGGTAACGTTTCTGCTTCAAGTAATACAGTAAATGTAACTACATTATTAAATTCAGTATCTTATTGTGCTTCTAAAGGAAACCGTTCTACCTATGAGTGGATTGATAATGTTGAATTAGGAGGAATGAAGAATGCTACAGGTAATGATGGAGGTTACAAAGATTACACTGCTAAAGTAGCAACAATAGCTCAAGGAAGTTCAAATCAAATGATTGTAAGTGCTGGATTTAAAGGAACAGCTTATACTGAATATTGGGCAGTATGGATTGATTTTAACCAAAATGGTACTTTTGAAAGTTCAGAAAAAGTTGTTTCAGGATCTTCATCAAGTGCAAACAACTTAACAGCTACAGTTGATGTACCTACAGGAGCAGTACTAGGTTCAACAAGAATGCGTGTATCTATGAAATATGATGCAGCTCAAACAGCTTGTGAAACTTTTGCTGACGGAGAGGTAGAAGATTATACAGTAAATATTACATCGAGTTCAGCTAAAACTACTGATATTGTTGATGCAGAAGTGTTAAGAGATGAGCAAAATGTAGGTTTAATGACTTATCCAAACCCTGCAATTACTTCAGTACAAGTAAAAGTAGGTTCTAGAGTAGAGGGTTCAACTTATAAGATTGTAAATACGATAGGAAGTGTAGTTAAATCAGGAAAGTTATCATCTACATTAGATGTGTCAGAATTAAACTCAGGAATTTATATTTTAGAGGTTAATGATGGTCAGAAATTACTAACAACAAAACTGGTTAAAAGATAGTTTTAACCAATTACATAGAAATAATTAAAGTCCCAGCATTGCTGGGGCTTTTTTGTTGCCTAAAAATTTAAAAGAAACTATGAGGTATTTTTCTTTTTTAAAGATGTACACTGTAGAAAATTTCAAATCAAACAGAAAAATCTATGATTAAAAAAAATTTGAAAACAAATAAAATAGTGTTTATATGGCTGAAAAACAGTTTTATATATTATATGGGGTAAAGGGTGCTAGTCATAAATAATCTAATTACCAAAGAGATAAATTTAACAGATAACAAAAAATTAACATAGGTTAATATTCCGTGATGTTTTCTGGGTTCTTGGCTGTTTTTTAATGAGTTAGTACTTTCTGTTTTTAAATTGTTATTTTTTTGTTAAAAAAAAAAATATATATTTGGCACTGTTTTAATCAAAATATTGAAGATTTATAACTTTTATTCATAAATCGGTGATGATTAATTAAAGCAAAAATTAAATTTTAAAACCCTTCTTATAATGAAACACAAGTACTTCAAAAGTCTTGTAGTTACTGGTGCATTTATTGGTTTTACCTTTAATGCTCAGTTACAAGCACAAAACAAAAGTGAAGTTGAGCAAATCCGTAGAGGATATAACTTAACTAAACTTGAAACTTTAAAGCAAAATCTTCAAAAAAATGCTTTAAATGAAAAACAAGAAGCTCTACGATTAGCAAAACAAAATGGTTGGCAAACAAGATTTACAACTAAAGATGGTCGTATGGTTGAACTGCAAAGAGTAGTTAATGGCAAACCAATTTATTATACAACATTTAATGTTGATGCTGCCAAATCTACAAGAACTAACCATTTACATTCAGGAGGTTCCTTAGGGTTAAACTTAATGGGACAAAACATGACAGCTCACGTTTGGGATGGAGGTTTAGCAAGAACTACGCACCAAGAGTATGATGGAGCGGGAGGAAACAACCGTTTTTCTATTGGTGATGGTACTACAGCATTACACTACCACTCGGCACATGTTACCGGTACTATTATAGCATCAGGTGTGCAAGCAAATGCTAAAGGAATGGCTCCACATGCAAAAGCAGTAGGATATGATTGGAATAACGATAAAACAGAAGCTACAAATGCTGCAGCTAATGGAATGTTAATTTCAAACCATTCATATGGGTATGCTGCAAGAAATCAATTCGGTCAAGTGCAATTACCTCAACATTACTTTGGAGGTTATATCACTGAATCTCGTGATTGGGATGAAATTATGTTCAATGCCCCTAACTACTTAATGGTTGTAGCGGCAGGAAATGATGGAACTGATGATACAGCTAACACAAATCCAACCGGAGGAAGTGGATGGGATAAATTAACAGGGCACTCTACTTCTAAAAATAACCTAGTAGTAGCAAATGCACAAGATGCTAATATAGATGCTAGTGGGAATTTAGTTTCTGTTTCAATAAACAGTTCAAGTAGTGAAGGTCCTACAGATGATTTCCGTATCAAGCCGGATATTACAGGAAACGGAACACAAGTATATTCAACTTATGAAAGTAGTGATACTGCTTATAATTCAATTACTGGTACCTCTATGGCATCACCAAACGTAGCAGGATCATTATTACTTTTACAACAACACTATAATAATACGCAAGGAGCATTCATGAAATCTGCATCGTTAAAAGGCTTAGTTTTACATACAGCTGATGATGCCGGAGCTTCAGGACCGGATGCTAAATTTGGATGGGGATTATTAAATACTAAAAGAGCAGCTGAAGCAATTTCTCAAAGAGGAAATCAAACTAAAATTGAAGAATTAACATTAACTTCAGGGCAAACCTATACAATTACTGTTGATTCAGACGGAACAAGTCCGTTATTAGCATCTATTTCTTGGACAGACAGACCAGGAACAGCTAATACTACAGTTAATTCAACAACACCAGTATTGGTAAACGATTTAGACTTAAGAGTATCAAAAAGTGGTACTACATATTTACCTTATAAGTTAACAGGACCAACTACGAGCGCAAAGCAAGATAATAATGTTGATCCATTTGAAAGAGTAGATGTTTCAGGAGCATCAGGAACCTATACAATTACAGTAACTCACAAAGGATCATTAACAGGCGGAAGTCAAAACTACACGTTAATTGTTACAGGTATTACAGGAACACCAGTTGTTTGTAATGCAACGGTTCCGACAGGAGTTTCAGTATCAGGAGTAACTTCATCAGGAGCTACCGTTTCATGGAGTTCAGTATCAGGAGCTACTTATGATGTTAGATATCGTCAAGTAGGAACCAGTACATGGACTACCAATGCTGTATCAGGAACAACAACATCATTAAGCGGTTTATCAGCATCAACTCAATACGAAGTACAAGTTCGTAGTAAATGTTCAAACGGAACTAATTCAGCGTATAGTAGCTCAGCAAGTTTTACAACACCGGCAGTAACAATTACATATTGTACTTCTAGCGGAAATACATCTTATGCAACAGGAGTTACCAGAGTTCAATTCGGATCCATAGATAAAGCGGATGGACCAGCAAAAGATAAAGGATATGAAAACTTTACTAATTTAAGTACTACGGTTTCACAATCTTCTTCAACGAATCTTACAGTATCAGTAAATACCGATGGGAATTATAGAGTTGATGCTTTTGCTTGGATTGATTGGAACCAGGATGGAGATTTTGCTGATAGCGGAGAGGCTTATGATTTAGGAAACATTAGTAATGTTTCTAACGGAGCTTTACCGGCAAAAGCAATTACAGTTCCAGCCGGAGCTAAATTAGGAAGTACACGAATGAGAGTAGCTGCTAAATATAATTCAGATCCAACTTCTTGTGCGACTAATTTTGATGGAGAAGTAGAAGATTATACAGTAGTAGTAGGTGCTGCGCAAGCCGATACTCAAGCTCCTACAGCACCGGGTAGTTTAACCGCTTCTAATGTATCACAAACAAGTTTAACGTTAAGCTGGACAGCATCAACAGACAATGTTGGAGTAACAGGTTATGATGTTTATCAAGGATCAACAAAAATAAGTACAGTAACAGGAACTACATCTAATGTAAGCGGCTTAACAGCGAATACTACATATAGTTTCTCAGTAAAGGCAAAAGATGCAGCCGGAAATGAGTCAGGCTCAAGTAATGTAGTAAGTGTAACCACGTTAAGCAATAGTGTAACATATTGTGCTTCAAAAGGAAA
>NZ_JBOCUK010000062.1:0-6182 GCF_050606265.1 Tenacibaculum sp. TC6
AACACATGTTTGTTGAGAGATTTTATATCTTTAATCATACTAAAAAACTGTAATGGTTTTTTAGGACGACACATCTTTTTTATATTATAAGTGAATCACTTCATCATAAGCGTCAGCCACAGCTTCCATTACCGCTTCACTCATGGTTGGGTGAGGGTGAATTGCTTTTAAAACCTCATGTCCTGTAGTTTCTAATTTACGACCTAAAACAGCCTCAGCAATCATGTCAGTTACACCGGCACCAATCATATGGCAACCTAACCATTCACCATATTTAGCATCAAAAATAACTTTTACAAATCCGTCAGGAGTACCGGCAGCTTTAGCCTTACCAGACGCAGAGAATGGGAATTTTCCTATTTTTAACTCATAACCGGCTTCTCTTGCTTTATCTTCTGTTAAACCAACAGAAGCAATTTCAGGAGTAGCATAGGTACAACCAGGAATGTTTCCGTAGTCAATAGCTTCAGTATGTAAACCTGCAATTTTTTCAACACAAGTAATTCCTTCTGCAGAAGCAACATGTGCTAGGGCAGGACCCGGAGTAACATCACCAATAGCATAGTAACCCGGTATATTAGTTTGATACCAATCGTTTACTAAAATCTTATCTCTATCAGTAATAATTCCAACATCTTCTAAACCAACATTTTCAATATTTGTTTTAATTCCAACAGCAGATAATAGAATGTCTGCTTCTAAAATTTCTTCTCCTTTTTTAGTTTTTACAGTAGCTTTTACACCATTTCCTGAAGTATCTACTGATTCAACTGAAGAACTGGTCATTATTTTAATACCTGCTTTCTTAAAAGAACGTTCCATTTGTTTAGAAACATCTTTATCTTCAACAGGAACAATAGTTGGCATAAACTCAACGATAGTAACCTCTGTTCCCATAGAATTATAGAAATGAGCAAACTCAACACCAATAGCACCTGAACCAACTACAATCATAGATTTTGGTTGAGTAGGTAAGCTCATAGCTTCACGATATCCGATTACTTTTTTACCATCTTGAGGTAAGTTAGGCAATTCGCGAGAACGAGCACCTGTAGCTATGATAATATGATCTGCAGAGTATTCAGTAACTTTACCATCTTTATCAGTAACGTCAACCTTTTTACCTGGTTTAATTTTTCCGAAACCGTCAATTACATCAATTTTATTTTTCTTCATTAAGAATTGAACACCTTTGCTCATTCCTTCAGCAACACCACGACTACGTTTAATAACCGCTTCAAAATCTTTATCAATAGCCTCAGCTTTTAAACCATACTCGTCAACATGTTTTAAATAATCATATACTTGAGCTGATTTTAATAGTGCTTTTGTAGGAATACATCCCCAGTTTAAGCATATTCCACCTAAGTTTTCCTTTTCAACTACAGCAGTTTTAAAACCTAATTGTGATGCTCTAATGGCTGTTACATAACCTCCGGGACCACTTCCAATTATTAGTACGTCGTATTTCATGTTTTAAGATGTTTTATCGTTTAGTGTTTATTTTCAATATTAATTATACTTAGTTGTGTAGGATTAAAAACAACGTCGTTAATGCCTAATTTTTTACTGATGAAACTAAAAGCAACATGAGTAAAATAATGAATAAAAGTTAAACCAACAATGGCTAAAAAAGGAACTCCAAATAATTGATAAGGCCAAAAATAAGTCCATGTTCCTAAATTAATAGCTATCATTTCACCTAAAGCCGGAAAAAACAAAGCCATTAAAAGAATTAAGGAGTTTCTTGATGCTTTGGATAAATTGGGAAACTGAGTATATATTTGAACTTCTATTCTATACATTAAAACAAAAGCACCAGCCCAACCAAAAAATAACCATCTGGGAACTTGACTGGTAACATCATGATATTCCCAATGATTATAGGTGGTTCCTAAGTGTTCAACTAAAACTCCCATTAATCCTGTAAAAACAAGCCCGGCAACAAAGATAGGACTATAGGTGTTGTTTTTTACAGAAGAGTAAATAGAGTGAATTATTTTTAGACCTAATACAATGGCTAGAATTAAATCATATTGATGAAAAACACCAATAATAATTCCGCCAATTATTAACTTAAGGGTACTTAGAATTAGTATTTTTTTCATAAATACTACTTTTTTACATTCTTTCCGGAACCTGAATTCCTAATAAATTAAATGCTGATTTTATAGTATCTGCTACTTTTTCAGCTAATTGCACTCTAAATATTTTTGTATTCAAATCTTCTTCACCTAAAATAGATACGTTTTGATAAAAAGAGTTAAACTCTTTAACCAAATCATACGTATAGTTAGCTATGATAGCCGGAGAATAATTATTGGCAGCCTGTTGTATAACTTCCGGATACAATTCAAGTTGTTTAATTAACTCTTTTTCCTTTTCATGTAGTACTACACTGGTAATCGTAGTAGTATAATTAAAATCTGCCTTACGTAAGATTGATTGAATTCTTGCATAAGTGTATTGTACAAAAGGTCCGGTATTACCTTGAAAATCAACAGAAGCTTGAGGGTCAAACAAAATTCTCTTTTTAGGATCTACCTTTAAAATAAAGTATTTTAAAGCTCCTAATCCAATTATTTTGTATAACGCTTCCTTTTCTTCAGTAGAATAACCTTCTAATTTTCCTAATTCTTGAGAAATTTCACGAGCCGTGCTGGTCATTTCATCCATTAAATCATCGGCATCAACTACAGTACCTTCACGAGATTTCATCTTTCCCGAAGGTAAATCAACCATACCGTAGCTTAGGTGATATAATTGATCAGCCCATGAATACCCTAATTTTTTTAAGATAAGGAAAAGTACTTTAAAATGATAATCCTGTTCATTACCAACGGTATAAACAATACCATTCAAATCAGAAAAATCTTTGGCACGTTGAATGGCGGTACCAATATCTTGTGTCATGTATACAGAAGTTCCGTCTGAACGTAATACTAGCTTTTCATCCAAACCATCTTCTGTTAAATCACACCAAACTGAACCATCTTCCTTTTTAAAGAAAACACCGTTTTTTAAACCTTCTTCTATTACATCTTTTCCTAAAAGATAGGTGTTGCTTTCAAAATACAATTTGTCAAAATCAACTCCAATGTTTTTATAGGTAACGTCAAAACCATCATATACCCAGCTATTCATCATTTCCCATAAAGAAACCACTTCATTATCACCGGCTTCCCATTTACGTAGCATTTCCTGTGCTTCTAAAAATAGAGGGGCTTGTTTTTTAGCATCTTCTTCTGAAACCCCGTTTTCAACTAGCTGGTTAATTTCTTTTTTATATTCAGAATCAAATTTTACATAGTAATTCCCTACTAATTTATCTCCTTTTAATCCGGTAGAATTAGGAGTTTCACCATTTCCAAACTTTTGCCAAGCCAGCATAGACTTACAAATGTGTATACCTCTATCGTTTATAATTTGTGTTTTATAAACTTTATGTCCGGCAGCTTTTAAAATTTCAGCAACCGAATATCCAAGCAATACATTTCTAACGTGTCCTAAGTGTAACGGTTTGTTAGTGTTAGGTGATGAATATTCAACCATACGAGCATCAATACTGTTCGGTGTAGCAAAACCATAAGTAGTTTGGGCTGAAATTTGATTAAAAAAGTTAACATAAAAACTATCGGCAATAACCAAGTTTAAAAAACCTTTAACCACATTGTAACTCGTAATATCTTCAATAGTATCTACTAAGTATTTTCCTAAATCTTCACCTATTTGAACAGGATTTCCTTTTTTATACCGTAGTAAAGGAAATACAACCACGGTAATATCACCTTCAAAATCTTTACGGGTTGCCTGAAATTCAACATTAGGGAGTTCTACATCATATAAGGCTAAAAAACCTTCTTTTACTTTAGCTTCTAATACGTTTTGAATATTCATTAGTTAGGTAAATTGAAGTGCAAAATTACATAAATTATTTGGATGATATTTAAACTGGTTCTAACAATTTATATAGGTACTTTTGCAGTAGAATATTACAGTTAAACTAAGTATTGTTATTTAAAAAATAAATAATAGTTAATTAACTGACTTATAGTGAGAATATAGTTTGATATGATTGACAAGGATTTACCAAATTTATCGCAGTTAGCAAAAGAAGCGAAAGAAGAGAATAAGAAATATTTTCAGAAACTAAGAAAAAAGGCGCCTAAAAGGCTAGACCTATTAATGCAGGAAATACATGATAAAGAATTTGAACGTACAGATTGTTTAACGTGTGCTAACTGTTGTAAAACGACGAGTCCGATGTTTACCTATAAAGATATTGAACGTATAGCCAAGTATTTAAAAATGAAGGTGCCGGATTTTGTAGAACAATATCTTAAAATTGATGAAGATGATTTTCACGTATTAAAAACAGCTCCGTGTGCTTTTTTAGATGAAAGTGATAATACTTGTTATATATATGATGTTCGTCCGAAAGCCTGTGCAGAATACCCACATACTAACAGAAAAAAATTTATTCAATTAACGCACTTAACTTTAAAGAATACTGAAGTTTGTCCGGCAACTTACCGAATAGTAGAGGAACTAAAAAAACGTTTGCCTTAAAAATTTTATTAAGAAAGAGCATTACACTAACGCAGGAAGGTTTCCAGAGTTTAGAATGGGCATTACACTGATGCAGCTAGGTTTTTGAAAAGATTTTATGATTAATTTAATTGCTTTTCAAAAACCTTTTGTTCTTTTCTGATAGAAAATCCAAGAATTTGATAAAAAAGATGAGCATTCTCTCTTGTAGTATTGGAACGTACTCTTATTTTTGAACAATTATTCTCTAATCCCCAGGGTTTTATATGTTGAATAAGTTGTTTTCCCACTCCTTGTTTTCTATAATTAACATCAACAATCAACCCGCCAATTTCAATAAAAGGCTCAGATTCAATTCTTACAGCGTAAAAACAGTGAATCCATCCAATAACAATATGATTAGTTTCAGCAACAAAAATACGATGATCTGTTTTTTCTAAAATTAAACGTAACCTTTGTTGTATGTCTGAATATTCAGATGGATATCCTAATTGATTAGAAAGTTTTTGAATGGAATCAGTATCATTAATTTGTGCTTTTCTTATTATTAATACCATGAATATGATAGTTGGTGGAGATAAAGGTAGTATATTATATGTAATAAAAAGTAGAATAAATGTGCGCAGAGATATCCTTTAGAGCTATCAAGTTCACGGAGTGAGTAAAATCATAAATTTTTGTATTTTTAGAAGAAATTAATTACACGCATTGGAAACTCTTATAAACTATTTTGAAACCATTCCTTCAAGCCATAGAAGTATTATTTTGGTAAGCGGAATTACCTTTTTTTGGTTGTTAGAAGGTGCAATACCTTTATTTAACTTTAAATACAATAAATGGAAGCATGCTTTTCCTAATCTGTTTTTTACAGCAACTACCATTATTATTAATTTTATGTTGGCTTTTTTACTATTAAAAACAGCTGATTGGGTTACAGCAAACAATTTTGGAGTTATTAACTGGTTACCTAAAATGCCGTTATGGTTATATGTCTTATTAGGGCTTTTGTTTTTAGATTTTTTCGGAGCCTATTTGGCCCATTTAGTAGAGCATAAGGTTAAACCATTGTGGATGGTGCATTTGGTTCATCATTCAGATCATAAAGTAGATACTACGACGGCAAACCGACATCACCCGATAGAGAGTGTTATCCGTTTTTCATTTACCTTACTTGGTGTATTTTTAGCAGGAACCCCTATAGCTATTGTAATGTTATATCAATCAATGTCATTAGTGTTTACTCAATTAACGCATGCTAATATAAAAATGCCTAAAAAATTAGATAAACTAATAAGTTATGTAATAGTTTCACCGGATATGCATAAAGTACATCATCATAATTTATTACCATATACCGATTCTAACTATGGAAATATTTTTTCCATTTGGGATCGTTTGTTGGGAACATATATGGAGCTTGATAGAGAAAAAATTGTGTATGGAGTAGATACGTTTCCGGATGAAAAGAAAAATTCTGACTTGGTAGAGCTATTAAAACAGCCATTTCAGGGATACCGAAAACCTACTAATTTAGATGATTTGTCCTCGTAAAAGAGATATGAGTCGTCCTAAAATAGGTTGACAGATTTAAAAAATATTATTTAAACCAGAGAGGCTAGCTTCTCTGGTTTTTT
>NZ_JBOCUK010000063.1:0-2500 GCF_050606265.1 Tenacibaculum sp. TC6
GTTCATTGAGGTTAGGGTTGTAAAAACAGAGACGAAAAAAACTTAAAAAAAGTTTTGTCAGAATCAAATAAAGTTTTTACATTTGCACCCGCTTTGAGAGCGACACGATCTAAGAAATTTTGGAATGATTTTAAGAGTGAAAAAAAGTCAGTTAGTTCGATTCTAACATTTCTACAAATGCGTTAATTGCGATTTTGGTTTAGAAGCTAAATATTAAGATTAACGAAGTTCATTGAAACTATTGAAATTGACAGCGTAAAACAAAGAGTAGAATTACCATAGAAGTTTAACTTCGAAAAATTCTTTTGATACTTAACATTGAATAATATTAAAGATTATACAATGAAGAGTTTGATCCTGGCTCAGGATGAACGCTAGCGGCAGGCTTAACACATGCAAGTCGAGGGGCAGCATTTCCTTCGGGAAGATGGCGACCGGCGCACGGGTGCGTAACGCGTATAGAATCTACCTTGTACAGAGGGATAGCCTTTAGAAATGAAGATTAATACCTCATAATATATAGATTTGGCATCGGATTTATATTAAAGATTTATCGGTACAAGATGACTATGCGTCCTATTAGCTAGATGGTAAGGTAACGGCTTACCATGGCAACGATAGGTAGGGGGTCTGAGAGGATTATCCCCCACACTGGTACTGAGACACGGACCAGACTCCTACGGGAGGCAGCAGTGAGGAATATTGGTCAATGGGCGCAAGCCTGAACCAGCCATGCCGCGTGCAGGAAGACTGCCTTATGGGTTGTAAACTGCTTTTATATGGGAAGAAACCCCTCTACGTGTAGAGGTTTGACGGTACCATAAGAATAAGCACCGGCTAACTCCGTGCCAGCAGCCGCGGTAATACGGAGGGTGCAAGCGTTATCCGGAATCATTGGGTTTAAAGGGTCCGCAGGCGGTCAATTAAGTCAGAGGTGAAATCCTATAGCTTAACTATAGAACTGCCTTTGATACTGGTTGACTTGAGTTATACGGAAGTAGGTAGAATGTGTAGTGTAGCGGTGAAATGCATAGATATTACACAGAATACCGATTGCGAAGGCAGCCTACTACGTATATACTGACGCTCATGGACGAAAGCGTGGGGAGCGAACAGGATTAGATACCCTGGTAGTCCACGCCGTAAACGATGGACACTAGTTGTTGGGAGTAATCTCAGTGACTAAGCGAAAGTGATAAGTGTCCCACCTGGGGAGTACGATCGCAAGATTGAAACTCAAAGGAATTGACGGGGGCCCGCACAAGCGGTGGAGCATGTGGTTTAATTCGATGATACGCGAGGAACCTTACCAGGGCTTAAATGTAGTCTGACAGGACCAGAGATGGTTTTTTCTTCGGACAGATTACAAGGTGCTGCATGGTTGTCGTCAGCTCGTGCCGTGAGGTGTCAGGTTAAGTCCTATAACGAGCGCAACCCCTATCGTTAGTTGCTAGCAGGTAAAGCTGAGGACTCTAGCGAGACTGCCGGTGCAAACCGTGAGGAAGGTGGGGATGACGTCAAATCATCACGGCCCTTACGTCCTGGGCCACACACGTGCTACAATGGTATGGACAATGAGCAGCCACTTCGCGAGAAGGCGCGAATCTATAAACCATATCACAGTTCGGATCGGAGTCTGCAACTCGACTCCGTGAAGCTGGAATCGCTAGTAATCGGATATCAGCCATGATCCGGTGAATACGTTCCCGGGCCTTGTACACACCGCCCGTCAAGCCATGGAAGCTGGGGGTGCCTGAAGTCGGTTACCGCAAGGAGCTGCCTAGGGTAAAACTAGTAACTAGGGCTAAGTCGTAACAAGGTAGCCGTACCGGAAGGTGCGGCTGGAACACCTCCTTTCTAGAGAAATGGATGTTTAGTTACAAGAGAGGTAATTTTATTCTTTGCTGTTAATTTTAAAAAGACTACTAAGATCTTAAGAATAGTCTTGTAGCTCAGCTGGTTAGAGCGCTACACTGATAATGTAGAGGTCGGCAGTTCGAGTCTGCCCAGGACTACTTTTTTTTAAGGTAAAAGTAAAAAGGAAATTCTAGAGGTTGAGTGAGAGTGAGTTAAACTAATCACTCATAACTAAGAACTCATCACTAGAAGTATGGGGGATTAGCTCAGCTGGCTAGAGCGCTTGCCTTGCACGCAAGAGGTCATCGGTTCGACTCCGATATTCTCCACGATTAATTACGATGGTGTAATTAAAAAAGTTCATTGACATATTGGTAAAGTGATATATTAAAGAAAATCGAGATAGTTTAAGAAACTATATAAAAATATAAAGAGCTCGTTTTGACAGCGATGTCAAAGCAAAAAGTACAATAAGCTAATTAAGGGCGTATGGAGGATGCCTAGGCTTTCAGAGGCGACGAAGGACGTGATAAGCTGCGATAAGTTACGGGGAGTGGCACATACATATTGATCCGTAAATTTCCGAATGGGGCAACCCGTCATGTTGAAGACATGTCACATCGAAAGATGAGCAAACCCGGAG
>NZ_JBOCUK010000064.1:0-3848 GCF_050606265.1 Tenacibaculum sp. TC6
AAAAAACCAGAGAAGCTAGCCTCTCTGGTTTAAATAATATTTTTTAAATCTGTCAACCTATTTTAGGACGACTCAATAAAAAAAAAATTTATTCGCAAATAATCTTATCAAAAGGTTTAACTCTAAAACCAGTCATGCCAGCTTCTTGTAAAGCTTCTAGTAAAGGCTCACTAATAAAGTTTTTTAAATCTAATCCTTGTGTTTTATAAACATCATATTTTGGAAAATCGGCTTTAAAAACTATTTTTTCCCATTTTAACCCTTGTTGCCAAGGTAAAGCTAAATTTATTTTTTCAATTTCATCTAAAGAAATTCTTAGATCCAATTCAGAAATAATTTTATAACACCCCTCTTTATCATCATAGATAACAGCACGAGACTTATCTTTATCAAGCCATTCAAAAAAATCATGAACAACGTAGTGAAACCAAAAGTATTCTAATAATTCTCCTTTATGGTATACTTTTATCGGGTAAAAAGCATGAGAAGGCAATTTAAATTCTTTTAGAATGTTCATAAATTTTTTATTTACAAACATTCCAAAACTAGCATATTTTTCTAAATAGTCGGTAGCCTTTGCCTTTTCATGTAATTCTAATTCTAAATTAGGTATAAAATTAGGAAACTCATATGGTTTTACTTCCCAATATCCATCAGGCGCTCCTGGGTTATATCCTTTTTTTAAAGTTACTTGCGGGTAGTGCCCTATAACCTCTATAGTATCATAATCCCAATCAATACTGTAATATTTCATCTACAATAAGGCTAAAAAAGAGTTACCCAAAGGCAACTCTTTTATATTTTTATAATAAAATTTATTCACAATTTATTTTATCAAACAATTTTGCTTCAAATCCAGTAATCCCTGACTCTTGTAGAGCATTTAATAAATCTAAACTAAAAAGCCTTGGTATAAACTGGACTTTTGTTATTTTGATAACATCAAAATAAGGGTAATTCTTTTTAAGATATAATTTATTTATTTTCAAGCATTTTTCAAAACCTAAACTTTTTTCATACTCTTCTAAATTCGTTAAATCTGGGATTGGAATTATTTTTTCTATTTCTCTTTCAAATTTTTTAACCACCTGAGCTGTAGATCTATCTAAATCAACATATTCCCAAATGTTCAAAATATAATGAAACCAAAAATACTCTAACAATTCTCCTTTATGATATACTTTGATAGGATAAAAAGCATGTGATCGAAGATTGAATGTTTTTAAAATACTTTTAAATT
This sequence comes from Tenacibaculum sp. TC6, assembly GCF_050606265.1. Classification (NCBI taxonomy): domain Bacteria; kingdom Pseudomonadati; phylum Bacteroidota; class Flavobacteriia; order Flavobacteriales; family Flavobacteriaceae; genus Tenacibaculum; species Tenacibaculum sp. TC6. Next base: position 1,241 of record NZ_JBOCUK010000064.1, read on the forward strand.
TCTCACTTATTATAAAGCCGGAAATATCATGAAAATGTAAATAATCTGTTCTATTTGCATTTTTATGTAATTCTAACTCTAAATTAGGTATAAAATTAGGAAACTCGTGTGGTTTTACCTGCCAATGACTATCAGGCAAAGAAGGATTATACCCTTCTCTCAGTGTTGTTTGAGGGTAATGACCTATAACTTTTAAATCATCACTTCTTCCAATGTTGTAGTATTTCATCTAAATTAATCAACTTTTATAGTAAAATATTTACATCCTAGGTCAACCCAATCTTCTCCTTTCATTACAAAAATAGGTAAATCATCTATTCCTTTTCTTTTGTATCCAATACCTAAAAAATTAGCTGGTGGTTCTTTACTTCCAAACTTTTTGTAATAAACAAGTTCCATATCTACTAAGTAATTTTCCTTTATAAAGAATATTGAAGAAAGAACATTTCCTCCTATATTGTCTTCCACTTCTAAATAGTTTAATAGAGCTAATTGCTCATAAATAGAAGACACAAATTTATCATCCTCGTTATCTTCAGGAAAAACAGGTAAATTATACATTTTTGGAACTCTTAAAAATATCGATTCCGCTTGTTCTAAATCACTCCCTCCTTTCTCTTGAATTTCTAATAAAGTATCATATAGCTTTTTATCTGTATAAACCCATTTTTCTATTAAATTTTCTTCTTCCATATTAGTTAATTAATTTTATATTGAATTTTTACAACAAAATATTTCATCTACAATAAGGCTAAAAAAGAGTTACCCAAAGGCAACTCTTTTATATTTTTATAAAAAAATTATTCGCAAATAATCTTATCAAAAGGTTTAACTCTAAAACCAGTCATGCCAGCTTCTTGTAAGGCTTCTAGTAAAGGCTCACTTATAACTGGTATAAATTCTAACTCTTGTGTTTCATAAACATCATATTTAGGAAAACTACTTTTAAAGTAAATTTTATTAAACCTTAAATCTTCTTGCCTTGTTAATGATTTTTTTAAATTATCTATATCTTCTAATTTAGGTATTGAAATAATCTTGTCTATCTTAAATTCAAATTTTTTATAAACTTGAACTGTAGATTTTTCCATATTTATGTTTTGCCAAAAATCATCAATAATATAATGAAACCAAAAGTACTCTAGCAAATCCCCTTTATGATATACTTTTATCGGGTAAAAAGCATGGGGTGGTAGTTTAAACTGTTGTAAAATACTTTTAAATCTAGCATTAATTACCATTCCAAAACTAACAAACTTTTGTATATAGTCAGTTGCCTTTGCTTCCTTATGTAGCTCTAATTCTAAATTAGGTATAAAATTAGGAAACTCATATGGTTTTACTTGTCTGTGACTATCTGATAATCCAGGATTATATCCTTTTTTAATATCAGTCTGTGGGTAATGACCTATTACCTTTGTAGTATCAAAATCAAAATCTATTTTATAGTATTTCATTTATAATAAGGTTTTAAAAAACTCATTCAAATTTAGTCCAGAGTTTTTGGCTCGCTCAATATAACCTAATAAATCCGGTATTAATTCCTTTTCTAAAAATTCTTTCGCTTGTTCAGGATTAAAATTAGGTTTGCTTTTTGTAAAATTTTGTATCGCTCTTTCTACAAAGGTATTATAAGCCGGGTGGTTACCATGCAATCCTTCACCAATTAATTTACTATATTTTTGTAAAGCAATGCCATTAATTTTAGCATTCATATGAAATCCTGCTCTGGCTGCTTCTTGCACTACATCTAATGTTTTTTGAGCCCAAGGTATAATATGATGCGCTTCTTCTCCTACTTTTGTACCAATCATTTTAACAAGATCTGACCTACTACCAAACTCTACTACTCCATTAATTACATCAAACACTAATTTAGTAGCTTTACCATCTGCTGTTATTGCAGCAATAGCCCATCTGGTAGCTGTTTTAGATACCACTTTTAGCCCCTTAACTACTTTTAACGCTTTACTTCCGGGTACTACCGTTAGTAATAAAAAACCTGCGGCTTGCCATCGAGACACCTCTTGCCCGTCAAAATCTTTACCCTCAATAAGTACCTTAATATCTTCAATAGGTATCACATAACGCCCTAAAAGTTTACCTAGCTCTACTCCTCCAAGAGCAAATAAGGTTTTAAGTTGGTCTCCTAAATTCTTTGGGTCAAATAACATTTCAGACCAAAGTCCGTTATCATCAACTTTTATATAATAAAACTTACCTCCAAAATCTACCCCTGCAGTATCCTTATACTTATCTACTAAACCTCCTGACGTCGTTAACTTTTTCTCAACTCCACTAACAGCTATTTCTCCGCCACCTTCTAGTTTAAAGTAGGAAATATTTTTACCATAATTATGTCGATAATGAGTGTATTTTAAATTAGGGTTATTGGCTACAATACCCGTTCCTTTTGTCCAAGGAATGTTTTGGGCATCAGCTCCTAATTCTGCTTGCCCCTTAGCCCATTTTTTTGCCTCTTCAGAATTGTTGTTAGCTCTTAGAAAACCTTTAATTTCACTCTCTAAACTTGGGTATTGACTTAAAAATAACAGCTGTTCAGGAGTTAGAATATCATTTAAATTAATATCTAAAACAGTAGGGACGT
>NZ_JBOCUK010000065.1:0-3386 GCF_050606265.1 Tenacibaculum sp. TC6
ACCCTAACCTCAATGAACTCCCGTAAAATCGGACCGCAAAGATACTCACTTTTTTTCTTATCAAACAAACTTTTTTTAAAGTTTTTTTCACCCCTCTCACCGTATCTTATAACCCTATTTTAATGAACGTTGCTAACTTCTTTTTGCTGTTACTATTTCCGTTAGCGGGTGCAAATATACAACCCTTTTTAATCCCCGCAACTTTTTTTTAACCTTTTTTTTAAAGTATTTTTAAATCCAAAACCAAACCAATGAATAACAATAACTTACAAAGCAAAAAAAATATAACTAGTTTTTACATTAATCAGAAACTAAGGAAATCTTAGGTTAAACGCATAAAAAAAGGCAAGCCACTAGCTTACCTTTTACCATTATATAATATGTATATATTAATTATTCAATAGTGGCAGAAGCTACGCTTGCGCTTCTATCTATTTTACGAATCAATCCTTGTAAAACTTTACCCGGGCCAACCTCAATAAATTCTGTAGCACCATCTGTAAGCATTGCTTGTACACATTGAGTCCATCTAACCGGTGCTGTTAATTGCGAGATTAAGTTTTCTTTAATTTCTTGTGGATCAGTTACCGCTTTCGCTACAACATTTTGATATACAGGACACGTTGGTGTTTTGAACTCAGTTTCTTCAATAGCTTTTGCTAATTCTTCTCTTGCCGGCTCCATCATAGGTGAGTGAAACGCCCCCCCAACAGGTAAGACCATGGCTCTCTTAGCTCCTTTTTCTTTTAATACTTCACATGCTTTTTCTACTGCCTCTATTTCACCTGATATTACTAACTGACCCGGACAGTTATAATTGGCTGCCACTACTACTCCATCTATAGAACTACATATATCTTCAACCTCTTGATCTTCTAATCCTAAAACGGCAGCCATTGTTGATGGTTGGATTTCACATGCTTTTTGCATAGCTAGTGCTCTTTTAGACACTAATCTTAAACCATCTTCAAAAGACAATACTCCATTAGCTACTAAAGCCGACAATTCTCCTAATGAGTGTCCGGCCACCATTTCCGGAGTAAAGTCATCACCAAGTACTTTAGCTAAGATTACCGAATGTAAAAAAATAGCAGGCTGTGTTACTTTTGTTTGTTTTAGTTCTTCAGCGGTTCCTTCAAACATTATATCTGTAATACTAAATCCTAATATATCATTTGCTTTTTCAAAAAGTTCTTGAGCTATTGGTGATTTTTCATATAAATCTAATCCCATTCCTGTAAACTGAGCTCCTTGACCCGGAAAAATATATGCTTTCATTTATATTCTATTGTTTGTTTTATTGCAAACATACAATTTTTAAAATTACTATATTCGTTTTATGACAACACAACAAAAATCACAAGCGCAATTGATTTACCTAATTTTAGCTGCATTATTTATTGCTTCATTAGTTACTTCAAATTTAATATTTCAAAAGTTCTTTTACTGGTACCCTTTTCATCTTGAAATTTTTGATGTTAAACTGTTTGAAATTTCTGTTGGTCTTCTACCTTATCCTATTACATTTTTAATAACCGATATTTTATCTGAGGTCTACGGTAAAAAAAAGGCAAATCAAGTAGTAATTGCCGGTATTTTTGCTTCTTTCTTTTCATTAGGAATTATATATGTATCTAAGTTAGTTCCGGCAACATCATGGTCACTAGTAGACAACACTACTTTTATACAAGTATTCGGAGCGGCACCTTTGGCTGTTTTTGCCTCTATGATGGCCTATTTATTTGCACAGTTTATTGATATAAAGGTATATCACTTTTGGAAAGAATATACAAAAGGGAGACATCTTTGGGTACGAAATAACTTTTCAACCTTTACTTCTCAATTTATTGATACTTTAACGGTATTAATCCTTCTTTGTTCTTTTGGAATTATTAATTGGGATAAGTTTTGGGGCTTATTAGTTAGTGGTGTTCTATTCAAAATAATAATTGCAGCTCTTGATACTCCTTTCCTATATATTATTGTTTATTTTTTTAGAAAGAAATTTCATTTAAAACTTGGCGAAGAAATTTCTAATTTTGAAGAATAATATGAACTATGATTAGTAAGTTTTTTTATAATCTTTACAGAGAGCAATTTTCATTCTCTCACGAGACAGCCGTTTACCTTAATTTAGTAAGTAATTTACTTACTACGTTTATATTTGGTTATATTTTATTTAAGCTTTTACGTTTTTTAGGAAGAAAACTTCTGCGCAATGTAGCCAAAAGAACTAAAACTCCTTTTGATGATATTTTAATTAAAAACCGAGTGTTTTTAAATATCACCAGAGTAATTATGATGTTTATTTTTTATGCATCATTAAAACCTTTATTAGGTGAGTTCCCTGGTTTGTTAAAATATATTGATCGCCTTGTCTCAGTAATTATAACTTTTTTTGTTATTTGGTTTATCAGAAGTCTTTTATTAAGTATTAAAGATTTTTTACGTGAGTTTTCATCTTTTAAAGACAAACCATTAGAAAGTTATGTTCAGATTTTTATGGTGCTTCTGTGGTTGATTAGTGTAATCGTTGCTTTTTCATTGCTTACCGGAAAATCACTTATTAAATTTCTTACTGCTTTAGGGGCTTTTTCAGCTGTTCTTTTACTTATTTTTAAAGACACCATTTTAGGTTTTGTTGCCAGTATTCAGATTTCGATAAATGATACCGTACGTTTGAATGACTGGATTACCATGGAAAAATATTCTGCAGATGGTAATGTAGTTGAAATTAACTTAGCTTCTGTAATTGTTAGGAATTTTGATAACACCATTACAAGTATTCCAACTTACTCTTTAGTTTCTGATTCTTTTAAAAACTGGAGAGCTATGAGCAACTCTGATGGTAGACGTATTAAACGTTCTATTTTAATTAAAGTTAATTCGATTCGGTTTGTAAGGGAGGATGAGATTTCTGAATTCAAAAAGATAAAATTATTATCTAATTATGTTGAGCAGATTTCTAATGAAATTAACAACTATAACCATAAGCATAATATTGACAAATCATTATTAATTAACGGGCGAAACCTTACCAATTTTGGTTTGTTTAGAAAATATTTAGATGAATATATACAGCAACATCCTCATATTAACCAAAGCTTATTGTTTATGACTCGTCAATTGGAACCTACTCCTAATGGAATTCCTTTGGAAATATATGCCTTTAGTAAAAATAAAGTATGGATTGATTATGAAAGAATCATGGCCGACATTTTTGACCATATCTTAGCAAGTGTTAGTTATTTTGATTTAGAAATATTTGAAAATCCTTCAGGAAAAGATATTTCTAAACTTAAGAATTAAATATTGTGTCGTCCTAAAAAACCATTACAGTTTTTTAGTATGATTAAAGATATAAAATCTCTCAACAAACATGTGTT
>NZ_JBOCUK010000066.1:0-3190 GCF_050606265.1 Tenacibaculum sp. TC6
TGTGTGCGCTTTTTCTTGTGTGGACTCGTATTCATAAAATAAGTCTAATTTGTGTCAACTTATTTCAGGACGGGACACGTAAACACAAAAAAGGATAGTTAATTAACTATCCTTTTTTGTGTTGATTTTTAGAAATATTTTGAGCTGAATTATTTAGGACTTTAAAATTTCAAACATTCCTGCGGGTCGCGAGAACGTTTTGTACTCACTGCAGACTCTTCCTGCGGGTCGCGAGAACGTTTTGTACTCACTACAGACCCTTCCTGCGGGTCGCGAGAACGTTTTGTACTCACTACAGATCCTTCCTGCGGGTCGCTAGAACGTTTTGTACCCACTACAGACCCTTCCTGAGAGTCGCGGTAGTACTTTGTATCTAGTAATACACAGCCATTCATTTGGTTTTTGATATCTTTTAAATAATGAATATAATGAACAGATGCTTTTGAAATATCAAAGCTTGAAATAATCCCGTTAACAGAACAAACAGCATGTAATTTATAACCATAATATCTGCTCGATAGACTTGCGCAATATCCTTTATCTGGGCTAGTTTCAAAATCAAACTTACAAATTGTACTTCTAGAGGCTCTTGAAAGTTTACATAGTTCAAGAGGCATACTATCGACTATAAAACAATCTTCAAATTCTAAAAAATGAACGTTTAGTTTTTGACGAATTTTTTCTTAAAACTCAAATAATTTACGCTTTCTACGGTTGTAAACAGATCGCTCAATTTTAATTTTTAATTCTTTTGGTAATACTCTAAATACCTGACATTCGCTATCAATCCTCATGTATTCAGATGTTAAGTTGATAGCTATTAGTTCTTTATCTGATAATTTTGGCTTTCTTATTTGGTATAAATAATTAGATGGAATATCAAGGAGATTTAATACTTCTAGAATTTTATAGTAATTTGCTTGAAAGTTGTGCATATCATTGAGAGTGTAGGGAACTATCAATTTACTGTTATTTAACAGTTTGCACAACTTTTTCTAAATGCACAACGGGTTTATATGTTATTTTTTATAAACCATAGCTTTATTTATTAACTCGGTAACAGGAAAAGGGTCAGTGTCTGTACTTTTGTAGGAAGCCCAAAGATTAATTATCATTAAATTAATTTCATTTTTTTCTATTTTAGAAATAAATTTATAAAATAATCTATCAATATCAATAGTGTTTTTTTTACTAATTAGAGCTTCATTCATTGATGAAAAAACTAAATTTATAAATTCCATTTCTGTTGATTTTTCAACCGAATTTTCAAAATAATACAAAATAAATTCTTCAACTCTATTTTCATCACTATTTATGATTCCCCAATCGGAAGTTTCTTTTAACCCTAAATCTTTGTTAACCTTTGTAAACGTTTTCATCTACTATCTTTTAGGCCTATTTTCTTCAATCCATTTTTTCATATTAGGAATAAATTCTTCAGAAAACCATTTCCAATCTGTCTTAATATTTATACCTTCTTCTTTTATTTTTGATAAGTACCAATTTTGATACTCAAAATTTATAATAGACTCAAAATTAGGTTGTTTATAACTCCAAATCTCTTTGATTTTTTTTAATATATTCTCTTTTTCAAGATTAGTTAAGGTCTTTTTATTGTAAAGTTCGTTATTTAACAATGTTACATGAATGATATCATTTTCTAATAATTGCTTTACGGCTTCGACACACTTAGGTTTAGCTTCTTCTGAATTCATATTATTTAAATCGTAGCCTAGACCATACATAATATGTGCTAATGTAGCTACACCATATCCGTAATCAGTGAATAAATCAAAATATTCTTTTTTAAAAATGGTAAAATTTTTCATTTATTAATTAAATTTTAATATCCTTACTCTGTTCCAAATACTAGGAAAATTAAGCTCTAGCGTAGCGACAAAATCAGAAGCAGAAGCAGGTCTGAAAATTATTGAATTTCCATTACCCATATTAGCAATTCTAACTCCATTTGATTGAACGAAAGGGGGCTATTTAGCTATTAGAATAATAATGTATTTAAAAAAAGATTGTTTTTTGAAAAGTCAATCCAATTATCCTTAAAGTTATATCCCATTTTTTTCAGTTCTTTAATAAACCATTCTTGTTTTTCAAAGAAAACCATATTTATGAAATCTATATAACTTGCTCCTTTAAACCACATTTGATTTATTAAGTCTATAGATTCATCAGGAGTTAATTTATATGCTTCTTCATTTTTATGATTTTTCATTATAAGTATATTTTTATAAAGTAAATAATAAATTATATCTAATACTTTGTTTTTTATTTCATCTTCAGAAAACTCAGGAAATACTTCTGTTACATTTTGAATAAAATTATAAATATATTCGTGCTCGTTAGAACATATCAAAATAATTTTTTTTGTTTTATCATCTAAAGTTTTATTCATGTTAATTTATTTTATAAATTTTAATTCTCTAATCTTAGACCATATTTTAGGGAAATTTAAATCTATGTTTGCTACTAAACCAGGAGTATTAGAATAATCATAATTTCTAAATGTTATATAATTTCCATTTCCCATATCTGCAATTCTTCTAACTCTTCCGTTCGATAAAGTCTCTACTTTAATAGACTTTGCATTTTTTGTTATTTTTTTGAATATTTCTAGGGATTTTAAATAATTCCCTTTCGGAATCATTCTTATATGACTATTTGTTCCTGCACTACCTAATTTAGCTATTTGTCTAACCATTTTTTCAAGCATTTTACCTCTAATAACAACAGCTAAAGGTATTCTAGAAATCAAAGGTAAAGCGGCTCCTAAAGTAGCTTCAGTAAGAGCGTAAACTACAAAAGGATAAGCAGCTTCTGCTACAGGAATAATTATTGATGAAAAATATTTCTTTGTCAAGTCATGTACTTGCGCTTTAGTCAATTTATAAATATCAAAAACATCTCCAACGGTCATTTTGTTAAAATCCAAAGTTATTCCCTCTATATAATCTGCGAATATTTCATCTTCCGGATTTCCCCATTGTTTTAGATGAGCGGCCATTCTTAAAATTCTATTTTTAAAAGTATTTGGTGTATTATTATTTGATAATTCAGGTAAAGATAAAATTTCAAGAGCACTTTTTACCTTGTTCTTAGCCTCTTCAGAATTGTTGTTAGCTCTTAGAAAACCTTTAATTTCACTCTCTAAACTTGGGTATTGACTTAAAAATAA
>NZ_JBOCUK010000067.1:0-2982 GCF_050606265.1 Tenacibaculum sp. TC6
GGTAAAATTGTATATGCCGGAGAGTATTTTACCTTACAAGTTGGAGGTAGTAGCACTGGAAGTGATACGGCTGAAGAGGTAACGGCAAGTAATATAAAAAACTTACGTACCATTTTTAGACCCGGTAAAATGATTAAAGATGCCTTAAAATTGGCTACTATTCAAAAGAAATCTTAACTAAAATAACCCCAATTTTTTAATTGGGGCTATTTTTTACCTAATAAAGAAACCCTATTATGTTTTTATATTTCTTAGCATAATAGGTTTTTTGGTTATCGGGTTATTTTAGTTGTAAATTTAATAAGTAGTACTCTTGTAATTTTAAATTTTTAATCACTTATAGGCGTAGGGTCATCTTTTAAATAAGCATTAATAATTATTGAATCATTTTCCTTTACAACTAAATCTTTTACTTTTATAGGTATTTTACCTATAAAATCTATTTCGATATTATGTATTCCTTTCTTAGGACGAAAGAAATTAGTATTACCAAAATATAGATTATTAATAGTAATAAGAGGATTTCTTATAGTATCGTAAGGAAACCCTTTATCAAATGTATTTATAGTTATTGACCTACGTGAAGATTTAAACTTTTTTATAGAATAATCACTTCTTTCTATTACTTTTTTACTTGAATAACACCCTATAGTTAACAGGCAGATGAATAAATAAATAAATCTATTCACACTTAGTACTTTTTGCATCGTTTTTATTATGAATATTATATTTTTTCTATGTTAATATGTTGGTCCTTTATAATCTCTTAAATGAGCTTTAATAATTATTGAATCACCTTCTTCAACTTTTAACTTTTCGATCTTTAAACCTACTTTATTAAAAAAATCAACAGAAATATCGAATTTACCTGCTTTAACATTAAATACTTTTTTCTCACTGAAAATGAGGTTGTTTATTTGTATTGATGCAGGTATAGTATTTTGAAAAATTTCTTTATCGTAGGTCTTTATTGTAACCCAAGAGTCTAATGAGTTTAATGATTTAAACTTCTCTAAAGAGTATTCACTTTTTTGTTGCTGTGGTATTTTATTTATTCCACAGTTTACAAATATTAAAGATATTAATAAGCAAATAAGCTTATTTACACTTGGTACTTTTCGCATCGCTTTTAGCATATCTTTCATTATTAATAATTTTTTGAATTTCATCTTTTTTATCTTGGTCAAAGGCTTTATAGGTATCTGAAGACTCTAAGCCTCCCCATGACATGGCTTTATAATAATCTAGAGGTTGTCTATGATTATCATAGGCAGATAAAGAATGAATTTATAAATAAAGCAGTAGGTTACCCTACCGCTTTTAAATTTTTAATCACTTATAGGTGTTGGGTCTTCTCTCAAATAAACATTAATAATAATTGAGTCACCTTTATTTACTTTTAAGTCATTTATTTTTAAACCAATAGTACCTACAAAATCAATACTAATATTATGCTTACCTTCTCCAGCATCAAAGATTGTTTTCTCAGTAAAATATAAATTATTAATTTTTATAAGTGCAGGTATGTTTTCCTGAAGCTCTTTAGAATAAGTTTTTATGTTTATCCAAGAATGATAAGGGCTAAAAGTCTTAAACTTTTTTATTTTGTATTCACTCTCTTTTTCAAAAACTTTTCTTTGAGCTACACATCCTATTATTAATAAACTAATAAATAAATAGATAAATTTACGGACACTTAGTACTTTTTGCATTTTTTATTTATTCTATCCAAATTAAACTTGAGCAAATAATTTCCCATTTTGTCTCTTTCTTTTGAAGAAGCATAAAACTACCACCGTCCCTTTGAGTATTATAATACAATGCCATAGTATTATTTCTAAATAGAATAGGGATAGAAATATGTGAAGTTTTAATATCTTTCTTTTTTCTGGTTATTTTCTCTTTTATATTTAAAGGGAGTTTATATAGATTTATGACTTCTAGTTTTTGCTTTTTTAAAAATGATATTTCATTTGGTTTTATAGACTCATTTTCACAAAATTGAAATTCCATAGCACTAGTAATATAATCTTCTAGAGGTTTGTTTAAATCACTAATAATAGTTTTATAATAAACATTATAATCTGATGAGTATAAGATTTCATTTAAAATATCAGTTTGGTCTTTGCTAATTATTAATTTATTTGAAGAACATGATATTGTCATCAAACAAATAGATAGATAAATAAATTTACGGGCACTTGGTACTTTTTGCATCATTTTTAGCATAACGTTCATTATTAATAATTTTTTGAATTTCATCTTTTTTATCTTGGTCTAAAGCTTTATAGGTATCTGAAGACTCTAAACCTCCCCACGCCATGGCTTTATAATAATCCAGAGGTTGCCTATGGTTATTATAGGCTGATAAAGAATGAATTTATAAATAAAGCAGTAGGGAAACCTACTGTTTTTATATTTTTAATCACTTATAGGTGTTGGATCATCTTTTAAATAGGCATTAATAACTATAGAATCTCCTTTTTTTACAACCAAGTTTTTAATATTTATAGGTATTTTACCAAAGTGAGAAATTTGTATATTATAGTTAGAATCTTCTACATTAAATGTTTTGATTCCTTCATTAAGAAAATATAATTTATTAATTTTTATAATTGGAATAAGAGTGCCATACGAAATTTCATTATCATATGCATTTATTGTTATCCAATTATCAGATGACTTAAACTTTTTTATTGAATAGTTATTTTGTGTAACTTTGATCCTATTAGTATAACATCCTGTTATGAACAAATAAATAAATAAGTAAATAAAACTATGGACATTTAGTACTTTTCGCATCGCTTTTAGCATATCTTTCATTATTAATAATTTTTTGAATTTCATCTTTTTTATCTTGGTCAAAGGCTTTATAGGTATCTGAAGACTCTAAGCCTCCCCACGCCATGGCTTTATAATAATCCAGAGGTTGCCTATGGTTATTATAGGCTGATAAAGAATGAATTTATAAATAAAGCAGTA
>NZ_JBOCUK010000068.1:0-2747 GCF_050606265.1 Tenacibaculum sp. TC6
AGTTATAATGTAGCTATACCAACAGATGCAGCGTTAGGATCAACGAGAATGCGTGTATCGATGAAGTGGAATGCTACTCAAGAAGCTTGTGAGTCTTTCTCATACGGAGAGGTAGAAGATTACACAGTAAATATTACAGCAAGCTCGGCTAAAACTACGGATATTGTTGAAGCAGAAGCGTTAAGAAACGAGGGTGGTATTGATTTAATGGCTTATCCAAACCCTGCAATTAATTCGGTACAAGTAAAAGTAGGTTTCAGAGCAGAAGGTTCAACTTATAAGATTGTAAATACAATAGGAAGTGTAGTTCAATCAGGAAAGTTATCATCTACACTAGATGTGTCAAAGTTAAACTCAGGAATATACATCTTAGAAGTTAATGACGGTCAAAAATCATTAACAACTAAGCTGGTTAAAAAATAATTTACTTTTTATTTATTACGATAAAGTCCGAGAAATCCTCGGACTTTTTTATTAAAATAACAATTGATTTTTATTAAAAATCAATTGTTATTTTTTTGTTAAAAAAATGTATATTTGTTACCAAGTCATTCTTTTTAAATGGCTAATAATAAATATTTAACATAAAACCCTTCTAAAATGAAAAACAGATACATTAAAGGTATAATGTTATCTGGGCTTTTAGTATCCGGAATACTTACAACGTATGCTCAGGATAAAAAAGACTTGAAACATTTAACATTTGAAAAATCTTCTAAAATTTCTCTTGAAAAAGCACCGGAGCTAATTAGAGAAAAATTAAAACTATCTTCTAATGATGGTTTGGCAAGAATCCAGTCAAAAAGTGATGATCTAGGATTTGTTCATGAAAAATATCAACAAAGATTTAAAGGATTAAAAGTAGAATTCGGAACGTATACAGCTCATGCTAAAAGAGGTGTTCTGGAAAGTATGAACGGTGAGTTTTATAACGTTGAAAACGTTAATACAACTCCAAAGTTAACAAAAGGAAGTGCTTTTAAAAGAGCAATTACTCATACCGGAGCAGAACAGTATTTATGGGAAGCGCCGGAAGAAGCAAAAAAAATAGGTAATTATAAGAAACCGGAAGGGGAATTATTAATTCTACCGGGAAGTGTTATTGGAAAAAAAGAGGCAAGATTAGCATATAAATTTGATATTTATGCCTTAAAACCATTGAGTAGAGGTTACTTGTATATAGATGCACATACAGGAGAAGCTTTATTTTTTAATGCTATTATTAAGCACGTAGATGAACATGCGAACTCTTCAAAAAATTTAGGAAAAGTTAGTGTTTCTACTAAAGTAGTAGCAAATTCAGTTGAAATGTTTGCTACAGGAAATGCCGCTACCAGATATAGTGGTTCTAGAGCAATTGATACCAGAATAATTAGCGGAAGTTATGCGTTAAGAGATGATACCAGAGGAAATGGTATTAATACGTACAATAGTGGCGGGCAAAATAGTTACCCTTCTACAAACTTTACAGATAACGATAATAACTGGACAGCTGCTGAGTTTGACAATGCGGCTAAAGATAACGCAGCTTTAGATGCGCACTGGGGAGCTGAAAAGACGTTTGATTATTTCTCACAAATACATAACAGAAATAGTTATAATGGGTCAGGAGCAGCAATAAACAGTTATGTGCATTATGATAACATTCCGGGAGGAGCCGGTTATGATAATGCCTTTTGGAACGGGTCTGTTATGACTTATGGTGATGGAAGTTCTAATGGTAACGAAGGTAATGGGTATTTTGATGCATTAACGTCTATTGATGTTGCTGCTCATGAAATTGGACATGCAGTTTGTTCTCATACAGCAGATTTAGCATATCAAAGAGAGTCAGGAGCTCTTAATGAAGGATTCTCTGATATTTGGGGTGCAGCGGTTGAGCACTTTGCAAAAGGGAATGGAAATGATGCTGCTCCTGATGCAGCAGTATGGTTAATAGGTGATGAAATCGATAGAAGATCAGGATCGGTTGCTTTACGTTCAATGAGTAATCCTAATGAAAGAAGTCAACCGGATACGTATGGTGGAACTTATTGGAAAAGCCCTAATTGTGGTACACCAACTCAAAGTAATGATTACTGTGGGGTACATACAAATTCAGGAGTTTTAAATTACTGGTTTTATTTACTTTCAGTAGGAGGTTCAGGAACTAATGATGTTAATGATAGTTATAATGTTTCAGGAATAGGAATTGCTAAGGCAGCTAAAATAGCTTATAGAACAGAAGCTAATTACTTATCATCTAATGCTACTTTTAATGATGCCAGAACAGGAGCAATTACAGCAGCAACAGATTTATATGGAGCGAATAGTAATGAAGTGAAATCAGTAACAAATGCTTGGTATGCAGTGGGGGTTGGAGAAGCTTATGTTGAGCAATGTGGTTTAGCAGCTCCTACTAATTTAGCATCATCTAATGTGAATGATAATGGATTTACATTAACATGGTCGTCAGTTACAGGGGCTAATTCGTATACAGTAACAGTTAACGGAACTAATTATAATGAAACAGGAATGTCAAGAGTGATTACAGGTTTAACTCCGGGTACTGCTTATACTTGTACAGTAAAAGCCAATTGTACTTCAGGAGGTAGTGGAGCAGCAGCAACTACAAGTGTAACTACTACAGGAACAACTCCGGTTACTTATTGTTCTTCAAAAGGAGACAGTGTAGCTGATGAGTACATTCAAAGAGTTCAGTTGGGTAGTATAGATAATGCTTCAGGAGCCGGAAACGGATATTCAGA
>NZ_JBOCUK010000069.1:0-2253 GCF_050606265.1 Tenacibaculum sp. TC6
GGTAAAATTGTATATGCCGGAGAGTATTTTACCTTACAAGTTGGAGGTAGTAGCACTGGAAGTGATACGGCTGAAGAAGTAACGGCAAGTAATATAAAAAACTTACGTACTATTTTTAGACCTGGTAAAATGATTAAAGATGCCTTAAAATTGGCTACTATTCAAAAGAAATCTTAACTAAAATAGCCCCAATTTTTTAATTGGGGCTATTTTTTACCTAGTAAAGAAACCCTATTATGTTTTTATATCTCTTAACATAATAGGGTTTTTGGTTATCGGGTTATTTTAATTGTAAACTTAATAAGCAATTACAGTTCTTTCGACCTTAAACTTTAAATATTTATTTTTATCAATCTTTAATAAAAAGTATAAGTCTTTAAATAAAATATTAGGGTTGTTTTCTTTCCAAGAATTATCTCGAATCCATTTATAATCAACTAGATTTAAAAAATGTATATCACAATGGTTAATCGTTTCTGTTTTGCTCCCATGAACTTTTCTAAAACTCAATGTTTTAGGTATTTCATTCCCGTAATAATCTAATCTGTAATAGGTTCCATTCTTTTTTTCTTCTGCAATTTTTTTTTCTCTTTTTTCATATTCTTTCCTATTATATATAGGAAAAGATTCGTAACTTTTATCGGTATAATTTCTGTTTCCTAAAGTGTATTCTTTGTTATTATTATCGAGAATAAAATAAGCATCATCTTTTTTTGTTTGTGAAAAACTGACAAAAGAAATGAAATATAAGATTATAATAAAATTTTTAATTACTGCATTCATTTGTTCCTGAGTTTTTAAAGTTTCTTATTGTGTTGAGTATTCTTCGTTGTTCATTTGCTGTATGAACTGGGTCTGCAAACATGTTATCTCATGCTTTAGTGTTATGTAAACCAGCCCGATAATTAACTCATAAGTTGAACGAGGGAGATAATCATTACAATAGTATAGTATAACTTATTCTTTTTTTGTTTTTCAGTAGAAATTAAAGCTTTCTTTTTTAATAAAAGGAAGTGGATTTAATTAAATTCTGTTCTTATTGGAATCAACCTATCTACTTCATATAGGACACCTTTTCTTTTACATTTATGATTATGAATATAAAACCATAATTTATACTCTTTTCCTTTGTATAATTTAATGTAATTATTATTTACTTTTTTTATAGATATATTCTTATTCAATTGATTAAATGTTATTACAGATGCCTTTATACTATCAAAAGATACATGTTCCTTTCTATGCTTTGAAGGAACATATTTATAGACAAAATTTTCATTTAGTGTAAATTCAATACTTCCATTTTTTTTTTCTAAATATTTCACAGCTTTAATTATTTTGTTTTCAATTTGTTGTGAAAGAATGTAGTTTACAGAAAACAAAGCTATAATTGTTATAAATAATCTCATAATTACTCACAATTGGTTTTATTATTATTTTCAAAATCTTTTAATACTTGTTCTATCTTGTCTTTTTCAGATTGAGATAAGTTATTCCAAGCAATTGTACCTTTCAATCCAACCCATGATAATGCCTCATATACATCATTATTTTGCTTACTATCAAATTTAATTAATATTTCTTTTATTGTATTTCTATAATGTTGAGCCATTGCCTGATGTTGAGCACTACTCGTGTTTATGCCTGTTGGGGTATTGTTGAGCCATCTAATATAATAATCGGTTAAACCAGGAAAATTATTTCTTATGTTAATTAAAAAATTCTCATCAATACCTTCCAAACTAGGGTGCTGCCATTCTGATAGCAATTTCCTAAACATTTCAGCGTGAATAGTCTCATGAATAATAGTCCTAGCTATGGATAGAATTGATCTGTCTAGATTATTTGAATTCAATGTTATCGTTATTAAATAATTAGAAGGAGGACTTGTTTCCGCATTAGTATTTGATGAAAGGGATGTACTCTCTTCAAACTTCAAATGACTTACAGGAAACTCCCCATCAAACTTTTTTATCATGCTTTTAAAGTTAGTGCTCATCGCTTGTAGTTTATTGTATACACAAAGTGCTTTACCTGTAAGCTTGTTAATAATTCTATCATCAAAATCTACTTCACCACCATTTGTTAACGCTTTAATGGCTTGTTTTACAAATCCCTGAGCCTCTAAAGAATTATTGTTAGCTCTTAAAAAAACTTCAAGCACACCTTTCAAATCTGGGTATTGACTTAAAAATAACAGCTGTTCAGGAGTTAGAATATCATTTAAATTAATATCTAAAACAGTAGGGACGT
>NZ_JBOCUK010000070.1:0-2214 GCF_050606265.1 Tenacibaculum sp. TC6
TACTGCTTTATTTATAAATTCATTCTTTATCAGCCTATAATAACCATAGGCAACCTCTGGATTATTATAAAGCCATGTCATGGGGAGGCTTAGAGTCTTCTGAAACGTATAAAGCCTTTGATCAAAATAAAAAAGATGAAATTCAAAAAATTATTAATAATGAACGTTACGCTAAAAATGGTGCAAAAAGTACTAAGTGCCAATAAAATATTATTTCTACTTTTTATTAGTAATATTATTATCTCCTGTGTTGCTCATAAAAAACATGAAATTAATAATGATACTTATACATTTAAAAAATATAAATCTAGTACTGGTTTTTCAAGTATTATTATTAATGCATATGATTATGAAAACAAAAACAAAATAAACGCAGCAGCAAGAGTAAATAGTATATATTTCTCCTCAACAATAAAAAAAGATAAACAACCTTTACAAGTTGAAATTACTCCTAATAACAGTTTTAAAGTAGAAGTATTTCTTCCCTCTAGATATACAGTTAAAATAAAAGAATTTTATGTAAAAAGAGGTGATTCAATTATTATTAATGCTTACCTAAAAGAAGATAACAGACCTGTTTATTAAAAAAAAAAGCAGTAGGGAAACCTTACTGCTTTTTTTATAAACTTATTTTTTATCAGCGTATGATAATCACAGGCAATCAATGGACTATTATACAACCATGTCATGGGGAGGTTTAGAGTCTTCTGAAACGTGTAAAGCCTTTGATCAAAATAAAAAAGATGAAATTCAAAAAATTATTAATAATGAACTTTATGCTAAAAATGGTGCGAAAAGTACTAAATGTCAGTAAACAAATAACAGTTTTAATGTTTGTATTAACTTTTTTTTCATGTAAAACTACTGGAAATTTTGATATTGTTAATGATACCTATACTTTAAAAAAGTATAAATCAAAAAGAGGCTTTTCTAGCATTACCATAAAGGCTTATGATTATGAGCATAAAAATGATTTAAATGCTAGTGTTTCTATCAACAATATCTACTACAAAATTAAATTTAATGGTAAAAACACAATCCCTTTAAGTATTGAAGCAAAACCAGACAATAAATTTAATGTAGAAGTCTCTCTCTTATCAAGATATACAGTTAAAATAAAAGAATTTTATGTAAAAAGAGGTGATTCAATAGTTATCAATGCTTACTTAAAAGAAGATAACAGACCTGTTTATTAAAAAAATAAAAGCAGTAGGGAAACCTTACTGCTTTTTTTATAAACTTATTTTTTATCTGCTTATGATAATCACAGGCAACCTATGGATTATTATAAAGCTATGTCGTGGGGAGGTTTAGAAACTTCAGACTCCTATAAAAAATTAAACAGTGATGAGAAAATAAAAATACAAACAATTATAAACAATGAACTTTATGCTAAAAACAATGCAAAAAGCACAAAATGTGAATAAGATTATAATTCTTTTAACATTGCTATTTTTATTTATAAACTGTTCTTCTAATCAAAAAATAGCTGAACAGAATAATGAAGAAATAAAAGTGCTACGATACATCTTAAAAAACTCCTCAAATAGTAGCACTTATTACAAAACTATTATTAATGATGGAAAAATCCCTATAAACACTTACATTAAAGGAGAATACCTAGAATTTTACTTATGCTCTAAAGAAGTAGATTCTTTCATTAAAATACCAAAACAAGATATTCTTTTTCTTCAAGAAAAATTTAAAACTTTAAGTATCCAAAGACTCGATAAGTTATTACCAGAGTTTAAAGATAAAATAACGAAGAAGAAAGAAAGATTTGAAACCTCATTTATATCCATACCTGTTTTGTTTAACAATAATTCAATGGCTATATTTTATTCACTTCAAACGTATGGTGGAGAGTTTAAATTGTTGAAAAAAAGTAAAGGAGAATGGAAAACTATTTGCTCTAATTCTGTTTGGATAGAGTAAATCAAAAGCGATAAAATTTTAAAAGCAGTAAGGTTTTCTTACTGCTTTTTTATAAACTTATTCTCTTTTTTCTCATGATAACCATAGACAACCTATGGACTATTATACAGCTATGTCTTGGGGTGGTTTGGAGTCTTCGGAAACGTATAAAGCCCTAGATCAAAATAAAAAAGATGAAATTCAAAAAATTATTAATAATGAACGTTATGCAAAAAACGATGCCAAAAGTACTAAGTGTTCGTAAGTTAATTTATTTATCTGTTTGTCTGGCTATAACAG
>NZ_JBOCUK010000071.1:0-2007 GCF_050606265.1 Tenacibaculum sp. TC6
ACAAACACATGTTTGTTGAGAGATTTTATATCTTTAATCATACTAAAAAACTGTAATGGTTTTTTAGGACGACACATGGTATGGTAACTATGCATATTCAAAAGTACCGTATTCACTTTTTATAGTTAGCTTTTTTGTTTCAGAGGCTTCAACTCTACCTATAATTTGAGCTTCTACATTAAAAGATTTTGAAATAGCAATAAGATCATTGGCTACTTCCTGAGAAACATATAATTCCATTCTGTGTCCGCAATTAAACACCTGATACATTTCTTTCCAATCAGTTTTAGACTGCTCTTGTATTAATTTGAATAATGGCGGAACTTCAAATAAAGCATCTTTTATTACATGATTTTTATCTGTAAAGTGCAACACTTTTGTTTGCGCCCCTCCCGAACAATGTACCATTCCATGAATAGTATCTGAGTTATATTTTGACAAAATAGCTTTAATGATTGGCGCATAGGTTCTGGTTGGTGACAACACTAGCTTTCCGGCATCTATCGGAGCATTTTCAACTGCATCTGTTAATTTCACATTTCCGGAATATACTAATTCAGACGGAACAGAAGCATCAAAACTCTCCGGGTATTTTTCAGCTA
The DNA here is from genome assembly GCF_050606265.1 of Tenacibaculum sp. TC6. Lineage (NCBI taxonomy): Bacteria > Pseudomonadati > Bacteroidota > Flavobacteriia > Flavobacteriales > Flavobacteriaceae > Tenacibaculum > Tenacibaculum sp. TC6. Next base: position 603 of record NZ_JBOCUK010000071.1, read on the forward strand.
AATATTTATGGAATACATCATGACGTGCCGATGTTAATCCATTACTTCCCATACCTCCGTTATACTCTTTTTCATAAGATGCTTTTCCAAAAGAAGCTAAGCCTACAATTACATCACCTGCTTGTATATTGGAATTATCTATTACATCATTTCTTTTCATACGAGCAGTTACTGTAGAATCTACAATAATCGTACGTACCAAATCGCCAACATCAGCAGTTTCTCCTCCGGTAGAATGAATGGTTACACCAAACTCTTTTAATTCGTTTATCAACTCTTCAGTTCCGTTTATAATAGCCGAAATAACCTCTCCGGGAATCAGGTTTTTGTTACGCCCTATTGTTGAAGAAAGCATGATATTATCTGCGGCTCCAACACACAATAAATCATCAATATTCATAATTAATGCATCTTGTGCTATACCTTTCCATACCGAAACATCGCCGGTTTCTTTCCAATACATATAAGCCAATGAACTTTTAGTTCCGGCCCCATCTGCATGCATTATTAAACAGTAATCTTCATCATTGGTTAAGTAATCCGGAACAATTTTACAAAATGCTTTTGGGAACAGACCTTTATCTATATTTTTTATAGCATTATGTACATCTTCTTTGGATGCCGACACTCCTCGTTGTGCGTATCGTTTAGAAACTTCTTGACTCATGTATTGTGTTGTTGTTTTGTAAGGTGCGAAATTACTTTAAAAACAGGAAACTTTCAAAGAGAATACCAGTTAATATTTTATTTTATGAAATTCCTATTTAGATACATACGAATCTTTACCTTACTACTTTAACCAATTAACACCATGATATTTTTTTATTCTTTTAGCTAATGGTTTTCCCTAGTGTAAATTTCAGGGTTTTCCCCTATTGCATAGTTTTAATTTCTTACTGATATTTGTAATGCTTAGGAGACGTCCTAAGATTTTTCTTTTTCATAGCAATTTTCCCACTCATTCTTTGGGTGGGTTTTTTTGTTAAAAATATGCTAAAAACACTCTTTTAACAGTTTTATTTTTTTCTTTTCGTAAATTCTTCATATTTTCTACGACTCAAATGAGTAAGAATAACTTTTAGATTTTTAGAAGGGTTTAAACTTTATTCTTTTTACGAAAGGAACTTACTAAGTTCCTTTCTCTTTATTTACCCTTACTACATTCTTTAAGCACTCATATTAAGCCATTTATTTTAAAACGATTCATAAAAGCTATCTTATTTTTTATTACTTTTAAGCCGTTTTATTTAGTCTAACCATTCTAAATAAATCATCTATGGGGAATTATCCTACTCAGCTTTGTTGTTGAGTAGGTTTTTTTATTCAGGGTTTGTCCCGTCCTGAAATAGCGTTACACTAAAAATTAAGTGTCATGAAAAACAAACATGTAAAACGTACTCAAAAA
>NZ_JBOCUK010000072.1:0-1994 GCF_050606265.1 Tenacibaculum sp. TC6
TATCATAACCTTACTCTACGCTTTTTCTTTCTGGTTTTTATTACTAAATTTAAACAATTGCTAACTTAAGATGTATATAAAAAATAGGCGAAAAAGCAATGAAATCAAGGGCTTTGGCTCGTATCAAATTTTGTGCATAACCGAAAGTTTCGTGCTTCGAAATCGCCTACTTTTCATATACTAACCGTTGTGCTTCATTAAAAAAAGAACCGTGAAAATTTCAAACATCAAAACAGAGCATGAAATAATTACTGCTGATTTTAAGTCAGAAGAAAATTTCATTTTTATAAATAAGAACCATGAAATATACAGGAATGAAGACCAAATAAAACTTAAAAATAATTACATTATCGCAGATCCTAGAATTAGTATTTTATCGGATAGTTTATTTTTATTAGTAGACCTAGAATTTAAAAATAAAGAGTCTAAAAATGCATGGATTATTGATAATAAAGGGAATGTAAAAAAAACATTTTTTGCTGATTCGCCGTTAAATATAGTTTCGACTGGAAAACGGATTATAATGTCCTATTCTGACTCAAGACTTGAAATTGGTTCGAGATTTGGAGATGCACAGATAGTTATATTTGACTTTGATGGCAATTGTTTATTTGAATATAATTCGCTAGAAAAATCAAATGATTATATTCAATTTCTTGAGAATAAATCTCTAGTTGTAAAAAATGAAACAACTATTTATTTTATGCCTTTTATTGGGAATGGTACTAAAGAGTTTCCTATCATTGAATTAAACGTTTTAAATTATTCAATTAACTTTTTGTTTTATGCTTTAAATGAAGATAAATCTGATAAATATTATTTCTCAGCATTTTCAAAAAAGGATAAAGATTGGTATTTCTTTGAAAATTTTGACAAACTCTCAGAAGTGAATAAAACAAGCTGGTCTAGAATATTTAGGCTTAATTCAAATAAAATTTTAGAACTATTTTTTTCGTCGTCAGAAATGTCTGCTATTCCAAAAGGACTTCCAGATGGAAAATTCTCTGCCTTGACTGTAAAATCAGATTTTAACTATTTCGAAACATAAAACGAAAGCACAACAAAACCTAAAAAACATTGCTAGCGGATTTTCTCATTAAGAAAATCAATCGCAAAACCAAAATTTAGGTATTTTTATAAATTAAACGCTAAAACCAACGCAACGATTTCTTAGCCGAAACGTTAGTAAACATTAAAATCAAACTATGAGCAAGAAAACAATGCTTGAGAAATTAAAAGATTTTGACTTATTGACTGTCATTAATGCTGTTGCACCATCGTATGAAAGTTTACAAGATGAAGTCAGAGAATTAAGAGAAAGTTTTCCGAATAAATCCAACCAAGAATTAGCTCATAAATTTGGAAATAGATTAAGAAAAAAATACACATCAATTGGAGTTGTTTCTGCTTTACCAAGTACGATTCCTGGACCTGGAACAGCAGCTCAAATTGGAATTGAAGCTGTTACAATTTCTGGAGATTTAGCTTTGATGTTAAGATGGATGGCTGGCACTTGTTATGGTGTTGGATTAATTTATGATAAAAATATCGAAAGTGAATTTAGCCAAGAGTTTATTAGAGTTTTAGGCATGTGGTGTGGAGCAATAGAATCTGTAAAAAAAGGAACCGAAAAAATTACGACTAAAGTTGCTATTGCTCAATTTAACAGAAATGTTTCAGGAAAAGTATTACAAACGATAAACAGAAGAGTTGGAACAACTATTTTTACTAAATATGGAGCTAAAAGAGGTGGAATAGCTTTAGGAAAACTGATTCCTTTTGGTGTTGGTGCTTTAGTTGGCGGGTCATTCAATTATTACACTATGAATGGCTTCAAGAAAAAAGCTATAAAATACTTTGAAAGTGATGAAAATACTGAATATATAATTTATGAAAATACTGAATAATAACGTTTGCTAACAAAGAACTGAGGTAAAAAACAAGTAAATTTTATACTTTTTTAAACCAAAGTACTTTTATAATTTACATCATAA
>NZ_JBOCUK010000073.1:0-1933 GCF_050606265.1 Tenacibaculum sp. TC6
TTAAAATCTTGGCAATCTGTGAGGGTGAAAATTTACTCTTGCGCATCGTTTTCTGTTTAAAGTTAAAATTAATCTTTATATTTTTAAACAGTTCGGTTTTTTGGGAAGCTTACATTTCATGAAAGTAAAAGTAATACATATTTTAATATGAAATTGCTTTTATTTAAATCAAATCATTAAAAGCTACATCACTTTTAAATTAATAGTTAATTAAGTAGTTTAATAAAAAACATTGAGGACTAGACATTTTATAAACTTTATTTGTCATCTTAATATGGTATGATTTAAATTGAATTCATCAACTCCTGAGTAAAGGATAATTTAATCTTTTCTTCTTTGATACGTTGAGCTAAATAATCTCTTACCTCATTTGAAGATCTTTCAGGTTCGTTAACAAGCACCTTTACACTCGGTGAAGTGTTTTTAATTAGGAGAAGTAATAGAGGGGTTTCCGCATCTCGTTCATCTACCCAAAATACAGTGACTGCATTAAAATTAGTGAGTTCGCTATTTATTGATACCCCAGTTTCTGTAATTTCAATAGGGATATATACTCCTTCTTTCTTTTTAAGTTGGTAATAGATAGATTGTATCCAAATAATGATGATGATACTCCAAGTTAAAACCTACAATATCACATAAACAAAATACCTTATCTATTTTTCTATTTTCAATTTCTTTAAAAACTTTTAATAAAGAAAAACAATCTTCATGAATATCTGTTATTATTGCAATTTTCATACAACCGCAAAAGTACTCTTAGTATTTTTTTAATTTAGGTAAATCATTTAAGAAGTGTATAAATAAACACTTTATTGATTTATTATTATAATTTTACGGCTCTAAATAAAAAAATCTCTAGTGAAAAAAATACTTTTAAAAAAAATACTTTTAAAATTAGGTCTTTTCCCTTTATTTGAGCAATTTAATTTCCAAATAAATAGACTAAAGAATAAAAAGAAAAACAACATCTTCTTAAGAGAAAACACTCATATTAGCTTACCTCCTGATTTTTATTTATACGAAACATTTGGTTTAGACTATTCTAGATACTATTTCGGAGGAGCTCATGTAGCAAAATGGATATTTAATAATTTTAAAAAACATATAAAATTTAACCCAAAAAGTAAAATTTTAGATTGGGGTTGTGGACCTGGAAGAGTAATTCGTCACTTACCTAAAATTATGGGAAAAGAAAATCTATACTTTGGTACTGATTACAATGTTAACTACATTGAATGGTGCACTTCTAATTTAACAAATATCCGTTTTACTCTTAATCAATTATCCCCTCCTCTTAAATTCGAAGACAACTATTTTGATGCTATTTATGGCATCTCAATATTTACACATTTATCTCACGAAATGCATATTAAATGGATTAAGGAATTAAATAGGATAACTATAAAGTCAGGAATACTTCTCATTACTACCCATGGAGAATCTTTTATACATAAATTAAATAACCACGAACAAGAACTATTTCTAAATGGTCAATTAGTAGAACACAAATATAAGAAAGAGGGTAATAGACTTTTTGCCTCTTACCAACCTCTTACTTACTTCAAAAATCTTTGTGAAAATAATGGATTTACGGTTTTAGAACATATCCATGGTGTAATTAAAAACCAAAAGCCTCAACAAGATGTTTGGATTCTAAAAAAAACTTCTAATTCATCATAAATTTGTCATCTACTTTTAATTTTAAAAATAATAGGTTTTGACTTTAAATCTAATATTAAAGTCCTTTTTCTTTGAAAAAGGACTTTTTCCCTATAGTCATTCAAGCATATTTACTTCGTAAATCACTCAAAACAAATCCATTGCGTAAAGCTTTGTTAAAACATCCAAAGCATACCGTAGCTCCTGCACTCTCTCGTTTAAATCCTTAGAACTATCTTCATCTTGGTAGCATAAGGCTAAATCTGAGGCG
>NZ_JBOCUK010000074.1:0-1809 GCF_050606265.1 Tenacibaculum sp. TC6
TCGTAACTTTTATCGGTATAATTTCTGTTTCCTAAAGTGTATTCTTTGTTATTATTATCGAGAATAAAATAAGCATCCTCTTTTCTATTTTGAGAATAAATTAAAATAGGCAAGGAAATGAAAATTAAAAATAATTTATTCACATTCATTAGTACTTGAGTTTATAAAGTTATTTGTTGCGTTTCTAATTCTTTTTTGTTCGTTTTGCGTATATACCGGATCAGCATACATATTGTTCCAAGCTTTTGTCCCTTGTAAACCTTCCCAAGCAATATCTAAATAAAATTGATTAGAATGTTGATTATTATCAAAATCAATTTTTGATATCAGGAAAAAATACCGAGTTTTTTCTAAAATGAAAACTAATTAAAATTGCAAGAGCTAACATCTTTAAACATTTTAACGGGGATAATTTTATAATTTTCATCTTGTTTAAGGACTAAAAATATATTGGTGTTTTTTAAATCCGATTTGAGGAGATCTTTTTTAGAAACTAATTTTATTTTATCTAAACTGTTTATTAAATGTTTTTTTTTATTCTTAATCTCTTCAAAAACATAAAAATTACCTTTATAACATAAAGGGTAATTACTTTTTTCATGTTGACTAATGTTTTTACATTCAGAGATATTTTTATTATAAAAAAAATAAACACTTTTACTTTTAAAACTTAACCATAGAAATATCGTTAAACTGATTATAATTAAGCAGCTTCCAATGGTGTATTTATATTTTTTAATTACAGTTGTTATCATTAAGTCTTGCTTGGTTTTTTACGTTTATTAAATGTTTTTTTTGAGTATCAGACAAATTAAAAACTCCATATGACACTAATATTTTATAATCATCGAAATTAGAAAAAATAGAATTATCATACTTTTTAAGTACAATTGCCATACGATTAATAAAATAATCTTTCATTATATCATGACTATAATTCATTAAGCCAGTATCATTAATATATCTTTGATATAACTCAGAAAAGCTAGCAGTTGAATTATAATAATGTTTAGCCAAAAAAGCATGAGCTATCTCATGAGTTATAATTCCAGCTATTTCAATAGACGAATACTTGTTATTTAAATTTTCATTAATTAAAATTCGGTAATTACCATCATTATCTATTTGAGTTTTTCCTCCAATATTATCTGGTAAGTCAGAAGACATTTCAAAAGTCAAATCCCTCCCCCCAATGTTATTATCTCCAAACTCTATAAACAAATCTGTTATCATATTATGAAAATTGGATATACCTGAAGCAAGTAATTTATCATATACACATTTAGCTTTACCGGTTAAGTTATTTATAATTTTATCATCTTCCTCTTCAATTTTAATACATTCATTAGTTGCAAGGTCTTTTATATACCCATCAGGGCATTTCCCTTCTTCATCCGGGCGTATAGGAGGAAGTGAAATAGAAGTATCAACAGGAATTGTACTTCCTCCTCCTGAAGAACCACCTCCACCGGGACCGCTACTGCTGTCTGAAACTTCTGCTGCCCCATTACCATCTCCTTCAGCACTACAAGGCCCTATTTCATATTCTACTATATATTCTGTAGATGATGCATTGCATTGCCCCGGGGCATGTTGTGGTCCCGTTTTGTTGAATGAACACAACCAAAAAGAACGTACCCCTGTAACACATAAACCACCCCTGGAAAGTAAATTTGAATCTACACCCATTATAAGTTTTACGTTGCCTGTAAAAGGTTTTTGTGTATTTAACAACCACTTTTTAGAAGGTTGGTATTCAAATAAGTTTGATGATAGTATAATGCCTTGTGTATTTATAAGTACTACATA
>NZ_JBOCUK010000075.1:0-1523 GCF_050606265.1 Tenacibaculum sp. TC6
GTTTTCCTCTTTGAATTAATTTGTACTTCATCATATTTAATTTTTAAATTATACACATTTTATATTCTTCAAAGGGACGAATTTTATATCCCGATGGAAGAATTGCTACATCTCGATGCAAATTTTGCTACATCCCGATGGAAGTTTTCTTACATCTCGATGCAGATTTCACTACTCTTAAAAGGAGTGAAAAAGTTTATTGTTTTTATGAAATGGATACTACTTTTTCGCATATTATTTACCAAACTATTAAGAGTATTTTTATTATTAAAACTAGGACAAGCTTACACCTTGTTTACATATTATATGCCAAGTCCCTTTATTTTTTTCCAAGAAAAATAAAGTTGAAAAGCCATTCAATCTTCCAGAGCTTACTCCCATAATAACTATTGCTTTAGTGTTTTGTTTATTAAAAGCTATTCTTGAAAACTTGAAAATAAAATCGTATTTCTCAAAACCTTTATCAAGCGTTTTTTCATAGTAATGTTGATAAGGAATTATAACTGAATATTTATTGTCTTTAATTTTTGTTAAATCAATACTGTCTTCTTTATCAAGACTTACTAGATTGTCATATAATTGCTTAAACTCTTCTGTTTTACAGCTTTTTAATTTTAAATCCTTGCAATAAGAAATTGAAAGAATAGAATCTATTCCTATAATAAATCTACCATTATGCCTTATATACTTATTAAGTATATTGTTAGAATCTTTATAGATTTTTCTGTCTAATTCTATCAATTTTTTGATTGAATCTGAATTGATATTGCTGTTGGGAGAAGGAGGGGTTATTTTAGGAGGAAAGGCAATGAAATTCACATGAGTTTTGGTTGTGTAATCAAAAAGAGCCTGTAAAATTTCATGCGTATCATCAGTTGTGTAATTTGGGGTTACATTTTTACAGCTAGTAAAAACTAGAAGGAAAATAAAAATAAGTTTAATGTTTCTCATAAATATTATATTTTACTTGCAATCAGGTATAAAACAAATAAATTATATTCGAATTTTTTTTATTCTATCTCATAGACAGGTCTAACACTAACAATTTTTTTATCATCCAAAACTAAAAACAAAGTGCGCGTTTCTAAATATAAATACAAATTATAAGCTTTTATATCTCCATTTTTATGATAAGATTTAGAATTATTTAAAACTTCAACAAAGTCTACCGTCTTAATAGGATTAATATCTGTGTAAATTTCTTTCTCTACAAAATATACAGAGGCAGATAAACCTCTTATTCCATTTACTAAATAATATTTATAATGTTCTATAGGATGTGATTTCTTTGTGAGTAAAGAATCATTATACATAATAAAAAGGGTGTCTTTTTTTCTTTCTTGAGAAAAGCAAGAAGTATTAATAAAAAAGACTGTATAAAGGATTAAATATTTCATAATTATTGAGGACAGTTTTTTGTTGTTTTATAATAATATGTATTATAAGCAGTGTTTTTTTCATAGCTTTTTAAATTTATTCAATTACCCATTCTCCTGACCAATAAGCGTTAAAATATTTTACGA
>NZ_JBOCUK010000076.1:0-1309 GCF_050606265.1 Tenacibaculum sp. TC6
TGTCCCGTCCTGAAATAGCGTTACACTAAAAATTAAGTGTCATGAAAAACAAACATGTAAAACGTACTCAAAAAGACTATCCTATGAGTTTAAAGTTAGGGATTGTACAAGAAGTAGAACAAGGTTATCTATCAGTATCTCAAGCCACTAGCAAGTATGGTATTCAATGTAGAAAAACAGTAGTGAATTGGCTCAGGAAATATGGTAACTTTGATTGGGAAAATCAAAGTAGTATGTCCAGTAAAACACCACAACAACGTATTATTGAGCTTGAGGAGAAGATTAAGTTATTAGAGAAGCAAAAAGCTAGAGCAGAACATTTAGCAGAACGAGCAGATAAGAAAGCCATTTTGTTTGATATGATGATTGATTTGGCAGAAAAGGAGTTTAATATTCCTATTAGAAAAAACTCAAAACCCAAGTAATCGATATGTTTACAATACATTATAATGAGAGTATCTCATCAACCTGTGCATTACTTGGGGTAAGTAGACAGGTATATTATCGAGCTATTAGGACTAAACAAAAACGACAAGCTATTGCTGATAGAGTTATAGAACTGGTCAGGTGTGTTCGTAAAGAACAACCACGTATTGGTACACGAAAATTGTATTATATTTTACAACAAGAGTTAAAAGCCTTAGGTATTGGTAGAGATTATCTTTTCACCATTTTAAAAGCTAATAAAATGCTGATAAAATCAAAGCGAAATTATACCATAACAACAAATTCATATCATCGTTTTAAAAAACATAAAAACTTAATAGAGCACACAACAATCCATCGACCAGAACAAGTATGGGTGGCAGATATCACTTATGTTGGCAGTAGACAAAACCCAATGTATTTATCGTTAATAACTGATGCCTATTCTAAAAAGATTGTAGGATATAATCTATCAAATACATTGCAAACAACACAAACTATTAAGGCACTAAAACAAGCTATTGACAAAAGAGTATATCCAACAGAACAATTAATACATCATTCTGATAGAGGGTTACAATATTGTAGCGATAGTTATCAAAAAATATTACGTAAAAACAACATACAATGTAGCATGACAGAACAGTATGACCCTTATCAAAATGCTGTTGCTGAACGTGTAAATGGTATTTTAAAACAAGAGTTTTTATCTCAAATTCAAAACATAAATCTAAAAATGATGAAACAAATTGTAGTTCAAAGTATCACTATTTATAACACCAAAAGACCTCACATGTCTTGTGAACTACTAACACCAGAGAAAATGCATGAACAATGTAAAATCAAAACAAAAACCTACAAAAAGAAAATCTCTCAACAAACA
>NZ_JBOCUK010000077.1:0-925 GCF_050606265.1 Tenacibaculum sp. TC6
CTTAAGTTAGCAATTGTTTAAATTTAGTAATAAAAACCAGAAAGAAAAAGCGTAGAGTAAGGTTATGATATACGTTGAAATCTAGATTTCGTCAACATTGATAATCCCTACGCTTTACTACTTTAAATTCGTTCAGTTCTGTGAGACCAAGATCTCGATTTCAAGTTGTTGAATTGATAGTAGTTATTTTCTTTCCAATCCTTTTTTTCTTATGAGTAAAAATAAACAATTTTTAGGAATCGATGTAAGTAAAGATTCTTTAGATGTGTATGATTATCAAGGTAATTGGTATCAATTTAAAAATGAAGAATCAGGCTTTAAAGAGTTGTTGTTAATCACAAATGATTTAACTCATTGCATAATGGAAGCGACAGGTTACTATCACGTACGATTAGCTTATTTTTTAGCGGAAAAAGGAGTTTTGGTATCGGTAGAAAATCCGTTGAAGGTAAAACGTTTTATTCAAATGAATTTATCAAAAGTAAAAACGGATAAGAGTGATGCAAAACAGCTGTATAATTATGGTATAAGTCAAACTCCTTCTCTATGGAAAGGAGAGAGCAAGAATCAACAAGAATGTTTACAAATAGTACGTTTATTGAGTGTTTATACGAAACAATCTACTCAATTAAAGAATAAACTTCACGGCGAATCGGTATTAGGGAATCCATCGAAATTGGTAGTTAGTTCCTTAAAAAGACAACTAAAAAATGTACAAAAAGAGATGGTTAAATTAGAAGATTTGTTGTTAGAGAATGTAAAAGAGAGCTATCAAGAAGAAGTGACTTTATTAAAGTCTATTCCAGGAATAGGGGGCAAAACAGCATTAATGTTATTAGTTTTTACCAATGGGTTTAAGTGCTTTACTTCAGCAAAGGAGTTGTGTAGTTACGCAGGTATAACTCCTACTATTAGAGAATCAGGC
>NZ_JBOCUK010000078.1:0-881 GCF_050606265.1 Tenacibaculum sp. TC6
TGGGTATTGACTTAAAAATAACAGCTGTTCAGGAGTTAGAATATCATTTAAATTAATATCTAAAACAGTAGGGACGTATAGAGGAGGTGTACATGTTCCATCAGAAAAACATTCTTCATCTCCCTCGTAAATATAAATAGGTCCTCCTGGTCCTGCGGCACCTCCGCCTCCGCCTCCACCACCGTCTCCACTAGGAGAAACTGGGTCTGGATTATCAGGATTTGTTGCAGGTGGAGTATCATCTTCTGGTACAGGGCAGTCTCCACAACCATGACCACTACAAATAGTTTCTCTTAAAACAGGCTTACTTCCTGTACCACAAGCACAAAGTTGCGCTGTATGACTAGGGTCACTAGTGCCTCCAGGACACCCACAGTGTAAGTATGTTAACACATAACACTTATTTTCATCTGCTCCTCTACTTTGAGTCTTGGTTTGTTTTTCAGAAAATACTACATCTAAATCATTTCCTAAACTTTGCTGATATACTTTATAAGGAAAATTAGGGTTTTTAGGAGCACTGTCCTTAAGATAACTTAACAATAGATACTCTGGTTCTTTTGCTTCTCTTTTAACAACTGCTAGGTTTTGAAAATCGTAACTAGTATCGTAATTTTTTAAAGGAAAGGTATATACCTCATAAGCTGGAGTTTTAGCAATAGCTACTTCGTTAGTATTTACTTCTACTATTTTATTTTTAGACAGTTGTTTGTTAGTACTTTTATACAAAGAAGTGGTACTAAGTGGTATTCGCAATTCTTTTAATAATTGCGCATCTGTTATCGTTACTTTTTCTTGTATTGATAAATCATATTTTCTATGCTGCTTGTTTTCAAGTATTGAGTCTACTTTAACATCTTTCTCACAATTCCATAGCAATA
>NZ_JBOCUK010000079.1:0-872 GCF_050606265.1 Tenacibaculum sp. TC6
AAATAAGTTGACACAAATTAGACTTATTTTATGAATACGAGTCCACACAAGAAAAAGCGCACACAATGTGATTACAATCTAGGCTTTAAATTAGCTGTCGTTTCCCAAGTAGAAAAAGGCGAGTTAACCTATAAACAAGCCCAGCAGAAGTATGGTATTCAAGGAAAGAGTACTGTTTTGGTTTGGTTAAGAAAACATGGTATCTTAGACTGGAGCAAACCTGCTTTACTAATGAAATCGAAATCCAAAGAAACACCAGCACAGAAGATTAAGCGATTAGAACGCGAATTAGAAGATCAAAAGTTAAAGAATCAGATTCTCAATACTATGATTGATATCTCTGATAGTCAATATGGAACTTCTATTAGAAAAAAGTATTTATCTCAACAATCCAAAGCATCAGACAAAAACAAAGGATAAGTTTATCACGTTGTTGTCGATTGTTTGAGATATCCAGGCAAGGATTCTATCAAAGCATTAAGCGTGAGTATGCTCGAAGAGCAGAACTCTCTAAGATCAAACCTTTAATCATCCAAATACGTATGCAAATGCCTAGAATAGGCACTCGCAAGTTGTATTATTTGCTAAAAGATAAGTTTAATGATCTAGGAGTAAAAATAGGTAGAGATGCCCTATTTGATTACTTGCGTTCAGAAGCTATGTTAATCAAGCCTAAAAAGAATTACACTAAAACCACTCACTCAAAACATTGGTTACGTAAATATCCGAATCTGGTAAAAGATACTAAGGCTCTCCAACCAGAACAATACTTTGTCAGCGATATCACCTATGTGAAAAGTAGAGAACGAACCCATTATCTATCTTTAGTGACTGATGCTTTTAGTAGAAAGATTATGGGATATCATTTAAGC